>DSDS01000136.1 GCA_011048585.1 Desulfurivibrio alkaliphilus
GTGGGAGGGAGGGGGTTCGCCGCTGTCGCCCTCTTCCGCCAACTGGCGGGCCTCCACATAGTGGAGCAGGCCGATATTCCAGCGCAGCTTGGCCAGCAAACGGGCGGCAACCAGCTGCAGATCCAGCTCAACACCCAGAACCTCTTTGGTGGAGAGGGCCAGGCCATTGAGCTCAGCGGGAAAAAGATCGTTGTTGACGTTGATGCCGATGCCAATCAGGACGTACTCTTCCCGGCCCAGCAGACCCCGGTCGGTTTCAACCAGGATCCCGGCCAGTTTGGCGGGCCCCACCAGGATATCGTTGACCCACTTGATCCGGGCCTCTACCCCCAAGGAGCGCACGGTTTCGGCACAGGCCACCCCGGCGGCCAGGGGGTAGAAGCGTCCATGCTGGGGCAGCAGGGTGTTGACCAGAACCAGGGTCAACCAAAGTCCGCCCGGGGGGGCATGCCAGGAACGAGCAAAACGGCCCCGACCGCCACTGAGCTCCCGGGCAATAAAGACCAGACCGCTGGGGAAGGCCCGGTCAGCGGCCTCATATTCCCGGATCAGCTCCCGGGCGTAATCCATGCAGCGGCGCTGGTGGGCAAAAAACTCAACCTGACTGCCCACCATCGCTCCCCGGGCCAGCACCTCCTCCGCCATCGCGGCCGGGAACCGCCGCCGCCGGTGCGCCAGCTCCTCGGCCAGTCCGTTTAATCCCATTCGGCCTTAACGCGGGTGATGATCCGTTCAATCAGGGAGAGGCGATCCTTGGGGCAGACCCCGAAGAGGGGCTCGCCCTGCTCCACGCTGACCCCCGGCTTGAAATAGACCGAATGGATGATCCCCGGCTCGCCATCATAATAGACCGGGGTGTCACGCTTCATCAGGGACATGGTCAGCACTTCATCCCCCGGTTTGAGCGACACCCCCCGCAAACCATATTTGTCCACCCTGGCCTGGAGATCCATGGAAAAGAAATATTTGGCCTTCTCCGGGGCCTTGTAGGGGGTCAGCACCTGGCGGAGGATATACTCGATAATCTCCCGCTTGGTCAGGGGGTGCTTGAGGGTCATGATCTGCTCGCCGGCCTCGACGAAATTGCCCTCCAGATCGGCACGGATCATATCCACCTGCCCGTTGGTCTTGGAGGTGAACCGTTTGGGGTTGCGCTCCCGTTCCAGTTCATAGAGCAGGGTGCCGGGGATGTGGCGAAACTTGCCGGTCACCCCTTCGACCTGGTCACCTTTGGCTACCTTGAAACGCAATCGTCCGGTATGGGAGGTATGCACCGCCAGATAGTCGAAGGGATCAGCCCGATAACGGCTTAAAATAGCGTCGAAATCAATATCCTGTTCCAGCATGGCCATACTATCCGTTATCTGTAGTAAAGATTACCGCCGCCCATGGTCATCAGCGATTTATGCAGGTTGCGACGAAATTCACGACGATCCCAGATCCCCTGAATATGACCACGTTTCAAAGCGCTGCGGGCGCTGTGGTAATAGGGAGGCACATCCTCGCCGGTGGTTTCACGGATCACCCGCGGCCCGGCAAACCCGATCCGACTGGAACGGATGGCGAACTGATAGGGAGAACAGCCCAGGAAGCTGGCCACCGGTCCGGCGTAGGAGTTGTTGTCGTAAACCACGAGATAGAGGCCGCCGGAACCGATATACTCCCGCACCGCCATGGTACATTTAGGCATCTGGATCACTCCCAGAGTTCCCTCGTGGATGCGAATCCCGCCGGTGGTATGGACGTAGGCAAGCAGCGGCCGCCGCTTGATCTTGGCGACCTCGCAGGCCCGGACAAACTTCTCCCCCTCCGCCGCCCCCACCGTCCCGTTACGGAAATCGCTATAGAGCATGGCCACCACGATGTCGATCCCCATCACCCGGGCATCGAAGGTGATCATCGCGCAGGGGCGCCCTGTTTTTTTGCGAGCGAGTTCCAGCTTCTTGTCGATCCCCGGAAAATCCAGGGGATTGATCGAGGCCAGATCGGAATTGAACTCCCGAATCGAATCGGGCTCGAAGAGGTGGCGCATATACCACTGATATTCAAGGGGAAAATGGTGACCACAGGTCTCACAGACCCCGCAGAATTCGCCATACAGGTCGGGAACCCACAGATCCTTACAACCATGACGTTCGGCGTTGGGGCAGGTGACGGTGCGATCCTCGTTGGCCAGCGACGAGGTGTAGATCTCGCCATACTCCACCTGCTCTTCACCACCGCTACCCCACAGGGCGCCGCTGCGGGCCGGACGCTCTCCCGGCTTGCGAGAGATGAAGTCGTAGGCGGCGTAAAAGGGAGCGGAGACCTGTTTGATCAGCACCGAACTCTCACCGGAGACATCCTTGATCACCTTCTTGACCTGCTTGTGCTGACTTTTGAGAATGTCGTAGCGGAAAGTGTAATAGAGCTTGGCCAGGCTCTGGCCGGCCCGGCGGTAAAAGGCGGCGTAACCGGAAAGCTTCTCCTGGTAGCCCTGCCTGGCCATCTCCCGATATTTGCGGGAACGGAGTTGCAACAGTCGCTCGATCTCGTCGTCGGCCAGCTCCCAGGAGACATCGATCCGCGGCTCATCGTCCAAGCCGGCCTCGCCATCCTTCTCCAGCTTCAATTCGTAGGCCCGAAAGGCGCGCAGGCTCTTGGTCTTGAGAACCACCTCGTCGGTGGCCCGAATCATCTCGGCCTTAACTCGGCGGAAAAAAGCGAAATCGTCACGCTTGGCCCCCAGAATCGGCTCGGGGATGACCCGATCGATGGTACCCAGGCGCAGGTTGTCGGCGGCGGTGATCGCCAGCCGGTCAGCACAGGTTTCCACCAGGTCCTTGGGTAGTTTGTCCCCCTCCTTGACCTTGCCCTCAATGGCGGCGGCCCCCTCCGGCGAGATCACCGAGTAGTAGCCGTGGGAAAACATCAGGCGCATGTCGCCCATCCCCACCGCCTCGGCCCCGCCGGAACCACCTTCCGAGGTCACGGCGATCATCGGCACCCGCAGCTTTGCCATCACGTAAAGGTTGCGGGCAATCTGCTGGGCCGCACCGGGATACTCCTCCACCGGAAAGGCGCCGGGGGTGAAGATGTAGAAATGGATGGGAATCCCTTCGGTTTCCGCCACCCGCATATAGCGCAGGGCCTTTTCGTTGCCCCAGGGCTTGGTGCTGCCGCCGTTGCGGTACTCCTCGCCATGGCCCTTCTCGTGGCCGATCACCATCACCTGCTGCATGATGGTCTTGTTCTTGGTCCGCCGGCAGATGCTGGCCCGGGCCGCCACCAGGGCCGGATCGATATTGGCGTCCTCTTCGCCGCCGAGTTCGGTGTACTCCTCGTAGACGTTCTCCAGGAGATCCTTGAGGGAAAAACGTAAGGGACTGCGAACAATCCGGACCCTCTCCATGGAACTCAGGGTCTCTTCGCAACGAGCTTCCAGGAAAGAGACCGACTCCTCAAGGGAACCGATCTTCTCAGCCAGGGCTTCCTGGCTCAGGTCGTAAAAAGAATCCCGCACGCCCTTAAGGGTTTCCTGCAGGGCCGGGAGGTTGCCCCAGTCGGGACCTTCCTTGATCTGGCCGAGATAGACAATTCTTTCCTCGACCTTGAGCAGGCGTTTGCGTAAGTGTTCCATCTGGTTCAAACCATCCAAGCTTAGAAGGTCAAGAGGCGATCCATATTGTCCGCCAGATACTGCAGGTTGGTGACAATCGGCAAACCCGCCGCGTTGCTACCTTCGATGACCATTTCATTGAGGAAAAGCCGAGCCCGTTCTTTGGCTTCGGCCATGGAGTCACCCCAGACCAGGGCCAGAGCCAGATTGGGATCGTAGTCACTGGGAATCACATAGGGGCGATCGGTGGGAACGTGGGTGTAAACCGCGGACCACTCGTGCTGAGGGTAGCTGAAACGGGAGATGGTGCCGATCCAGGGGGCAAAACCCCGCTGGGCATCCTCGGCCACAATCCGTAGCTCGATACTGGTGCCCCGGAACTGGATATCGTTCTGGTTGTAGCCCAGCTTGTCGCCCAGAGCCAAGCGAATCTGTTCCCGCAGCAGGTTGGGGTGCTGGCCGTTGATATAGCTGATCCGGGCCGAGACATCGTTCTCCACCTGGATGCGGGTGTTGACCTCCAGTAGGTAGGGACTGCCATCGCGGCTGACGATCCACTCCCAGGTCCCGACGTTGTCATAGCGGACATGGGAGGCCAGTTTCAGGGAATACTCGACAATCCGCTCAAGCACCGCCGGTCCGTCGAACTCGTAAGGGAAACAGGTGGGATCGAAACCAGGGGCGGCCTCCAGCCGCTTCTGGCGGCCGGTGCTCTGAATCGTGCAGTTCCGGGTTCCGAAATGGACCCGCTCGCCATGGCGGCTGCAAAGCAACTGCACCTCCAGGTGGTTGTAATCCCGCAGGCACTGCTCGATCAGCACGCCGGGGTCACCAAACTGCCGTTTGGCATAGTTCTGAACCTGGCGATAGACCCGGCGGAACTGCTCGATCTCGTGAACCTCCTCGATCCCCATCCCGCCCCCGCCGGCCGCCGCCTTGACCAGGATCGAGGGACGATGGATTTTGCGCTCGGCCTGGTCATCGAGGAGACGACGGGCGATCTCCTCGGCGTCGATCTCGTTATAGATCGGGCCGTCGGTGCCGGGAATGGTGGGAATCCCCAGCTGGTTGGCCACCCGCTTGGTGTTGATCTTATCTCCCAGCTCCTTGATCACCTCCCAGGTGGGGCCGATGAATTTCAAGGGCCGGTCACGAGTCGTCACCCTCCGGGCGAAACGGAAATCCTCGGAGAAAAAGCCGTAACCGGGGTGGATGGCCGTGCACTTGGTGTGGTCGGCCACCGCCAAAATATCGTTGGGGTCGGTGTAGCTGGCCACCCGCCAGGCCCGGCGATTGTTGCCCTTGCCGTCGAGATTGAGCCGCACATGCTCGGAGTGCTCATCGGCGGCGGTGTAAACCACCACGTAGTCCAACCCCAGGTCCTGGCAGGCGCGCATGATCCGCAGCGCGATCTCACCCCGATTGGCGATCAGTACTTTGTCCTTCACTGTGCTCCTCTGTTCCGCTCCGGTAAACTCCGGCCAAAAGAAAAGGAAAAGAGCAAACAGAACTTTTTAAGACTTCTGTTTGACCACTTTTCCTTGAATTTCCCCATTAATAACCGATTCCGACCCAAAAGGGAAGTTTGAAATCGGGGTTCCATATACTTCGTTGTCGCCCCGCAGTCAATTTTTTTATCCGCTTTTCCGGACCAGGCGGCGGCATCCGACGTGAGCGTTATCTCTTGCCGAGCCGGGTAAAACACGATATATAGCGGGATAACCCAAATCACTCATCAGCGTAAAATCAGCCACCGCACTAGCCAAGATGCCCAACTCATCCGATCAGCCCCCATCGCCCAAGGCGGAAGATTCCCTCTTCCGCCGCCTGCTGAACCTGCTGGGGATTAACAGAACCCCCGATTCCGCCGAAGAGATTGAACAGGAGATCCAGGAGATCCTTGACGAAGGGGAGGAGCATGGCCTGATCACCCCCGAGGAGGGGGAGATGATCGCCGGGATCATGGAACTGAAGGATACCCTGGCCTACGAGATCATGACCCCGCGCACCGAGATGGTGATGGCCGAGGCCAGCAGCCCCCTGCCCGAACTGATTCGGCTGATCATCGACAAGGGTTTCAGCCGGATTCCCGTCTACCAGGACAACCCCGACCAGGTAATCGGCCTGATCCATGCCAAGGATATCCTGCCCTACTGCCTGCGGGACGACCAGCAGCCCACCGCCGGCACCCTGGCCAAGCCGGTTGAGTTCGTCCAGGAAAAACGCAAGATTATCAAACTGCTCAAATATTTCAAGGAGAGCAAAACCCACCTGGCGGTGGTCACCGACGAGTTTGGCGGGGTCAGGGGCCTGATCACCCTGGAGGATATCGTCGAAGAGATCGTCGGTGACATCAGCGACGAACACGACCGCACCACCCGCCGCTGGAAGGTGGTGGATTCCCGCACGGTACTGGCCGACGCCAAGGTCGACATCGAGGAGGTGGAGGAGTTTTTCGGCATCGAACTGCCGGAGGGACCCTACGAATCGGTGGGGGGCCTGATCCTGCACCATCTCGACCGGGTGCCGGGGGCCGGCACCACCCTCAATGTCGACTCCCTGGTTTTCGAGATCCTGGCCGCCGATCAGCGCCGGGTGATCACCGTTAAAATTCAGCAGAAAGAGTGAGCGACGTGCATCGGTTGGCCCTGGCCGCCGTCAGCGGCCTCCTGCTCTATCTCTCCTCGCCGGGCTCCGGCGGCCACGGCCTGATCGCTTGGTTGGCCCTGGTTCCGTTGCTGCTGGCAACCCGCGGCCTCACCTCCTGGCGCCACTCCGCCCTGCTGGGCCTGCTGGCCGGGCTGATCTACCATCTCCCCCTCCTGCGCTGGATCATGGTGGTGCTGGGGGAACACGGCGGCGTGGCCACTCCAGTGGCGGCCCTGGCCCTGCTCCTGCTGGCTCTTTACATGAGTCTCTACCTCGCCCTGCTGACCGCCCTGCTGCCGCTGCTTACCCCCTGGGGCACCCCCCCCGACCGGGGCCGGAGCGACCGGCTGGCCCTGCTGGTCATGCCCTGGGCGGTGCCGGTGATCTGGGTGGGGCTGGATCTGCTGCGCTCCCGGCTCTTCACCGGCTTTCCCTGGCAGGATCTTGCCTACAGCCAGTATCAGTTCCCCCTGCTGATCCAGGCCGCCGATCTGGCCGGCCATTACGGGATCAGCTTTGTCATCGTCCTGGTCAACACCCTGCTGGCCCTGCTGCTCAGTCGCACCCAACCCCGCCAAGGTTTTCCGCTCCCAATGCTGCCCGCCCTGCTGCTGCCCGTCGCCCTGCTGCTGTATGGTCCCTGGCGCCTGGCCCAGTTGGAGCAAGACGCTTTGCCCGCCACCATGGTCAGTATCATCCAGAGCAACATCGCCCAGTATGACAAGTGGGACCATGACCAGCAAACTGCCACCGTGGAGCGCTACCTGGAGTTAAGCCGGCAGGCCTTGGCCGCCGAGCCGGAACTGATCGTCTGGCCGGAAACGGCCCTCCCGTTCTTCCCACTGGAGCACAAGCTTTTTCAGCGGGTGGAAGTTTTCGCCGCCGGCCAGGAGAGGAGCTGCCTGCTGGTGGGGGCGCCCCACCGGGAAAGGGACACCGCCGGGATTATCCGATATTTCAACAGCGCCCTGCTGCTCAGCCCCGTCGAGCCCGGCCAGGAGACGGATCCCTTGGTCGGTATCTATCACAAGCAGCACCTGGTGCCTTTTGGCGAGTATATTCCCCTGCGCCGCCTGCTCCCCTTCTTCGCCCCCATCGTCGAGACCCTGGGCGACTTCAGCCCCGGCCCCGGCCCGACCCTGCTCAACTGCAACCAGCGCCGGCTGGGAGTGCTGATCTGCTATGAGGCGATCTTTCCCCGCTTGGCCCGGCAGATGACCGCCGCCGGCGCCGACCTGCTGATCAACATCACCAATGACGCCTGGTTCGGCCCCACCAATGCCCCCCACCAGCACCTCTCCATGGCGGTGCTGCGGAGCGTGGAAAACCGCCGCTCGCTGGCCCGGGCCGCCAACACCGGCATCAGCGCCCTGGTGGGTTCCGACGGCCGGATCCGCCAGGCCACCGCCCTGTTTGTCGCCGACCAGCGCAGCGCCCTGCTTCCCCTCCCGGCCCATTCCGGGCAGGTTAGCCTCTTTACCACCGGCGGCCATCTCTTCGCGCCCGGGTGCCTGTTGCTGCTTATTGCTGGCATTATTTGGCGACTTTATGTTAAACTAAGAAGTTCTAAATATCAGCTCTAAAGGGCGATTATGCGCCCCAACCAGCCGCAAAGGAAATCGCAATGAGTATCAGCAACGCCGCCGAACTGAGGGAAAAATCTGCCAATCTCAAAGCCCGCCTCCTTACCCTGCGGAGCCATCTTTGACTTGGACAACAAGCTGCTCCGCATCCAGGAGCTGGAACATCGCAGTGCCGCTCCCGACTTCTGGAACAACCCCGATCAGGCCGCCGTCGTCCAGAAGGAGCAGGGGGCCCTGCAAAACATCGTCGACGCCTTCAACGAGGTCAACAGCGCCTGGGAAGACACCGATCTGTTGCTTGAGCTGGCCGTGGCCGAGGGTGACCGCGAGGTGGAACAGGAGGTGGCCCGCAGCCTGACCAAACTGGATAACCGGATCGAAAATCTGGAGCTTGAGTGCATGTTCAATGGCGAACATGACTTGAATAACGCCATTCTAACCATCCACGCCGGAGCCGGAGGCACCGAGGCCCAGGACTGGGTGGAGATTCTCCTGCGGATGTACCTGCGCTGGACCGAGCACAAAGGTTTCGCCACCGAAATCGTCGATATCCTGCCCGGGGATGAGGCCGGCATCAAAAGCGTCACCGTGATGGTCAAGGGCCGCTGGGCCTACGGCTACCTGCGTTCGGAGATGGGGATCCACCGCATGGTAAGGATCTCCCCCTTCGATGCCGGCGGGCGGCGGCACACCTCCTTTGCCTCGGTATTTGTCTTCCCGGAACTGGACGATGATATCGAAGTGGAGATCAACGACAAGGATCTGCGGATCGACACCTACCGGGCCAGCGGGGCCGGCGGCCAGCACGTCAACAAGACCAGCTCGGCCATCCGGATCACCCATCTGCCCAGCGGCATCGTGGCCCAGTGCCAGAGTGAGCGCAGCCAGCACCGCAACAAGGACACCGCCATGAAGATGCTCAAGGCCCAGCTCTACGAACGGGAGCAGGCCAACCGCCGGGAGGAGCAGGAGCACCTCCATGGCGACAAGAAGGAGATCGCCTGGGGCAGCCAGATCCGCTCCTACGTGATGCAGCCCTACCGGCTGGTCAAGGATCACCGCACCAACCACGAAACCGGCAACGTGGACAGCGTGCTCGACGGCAACTTGGATCCCCTGATCAAGTCGTACCTGCTTTGGCAACATTAAAGGCCGGCTCCGAAGGAGGTCCCGGAGAGCGATGAAAAAGCGACCCCAGTCGGCGGCCAACCCCGGCGAAACACCGGCCTGCGCCAAATGCGGGGCCTGTTCCGCCGTCTGCCCGGTCTATCGGGTCACCGGTCGGGAGTATCACACCGGCCGGGGCAAACTGCACCTGCTGGAAAAGCTTGACCCGGCCACCGCCTCGGCCGCCTACGCCGAGATCCTTTCCCGCTGCCTGCTCTGCGGGGCCTGCAGCGCCGTGTGCAGCCGCAAAATCCCGGTGGCCGCCCAACTTGCCGCCGCCCGGGCCGAATTAAACCGCAGCGCCGGCGAGCGGGCGCTGATGCGCCATCTCGTCGGCGATCTGCTGGCCAGACCCCGACTGCTGGAAATCCTGGCCCCGCTGGCCCGGCGGTTTAATTCGGCCCCAATTCCCGCCGATTCCGGGCTCAATCTGCGCCTGGGCCTGCCCCCGCAACCGCCGGCCAGACCGGAAAAGCCAGGGGAACCGGCCATGGCATCTTCAACCACCACCCCCTACCTCTTTGCCGGCTGTTACGGAACTTATCTCGACCCCGCCATCGGCCAAGCGGTTCAATCGTTGCTGGGCAAGGTCGGGCTTGAGCCACCCCAACGGGCCACCGGCTGGGGCTGTTGCGGCCTGGCGGCCCATAGCGCCGGGCGTCTGAATGAGGCCAGAAGACTGGCCCGGCGCAATATCGCCGCCCATCCCGGCCCCGCCCCCATCGTGGTCTCCTGCGCCTCCTGCGCCGCCCACCTGAGCCACTATCCCCAACTACTAGCCGACGACGAACAGTGGCGCCCCAAGGCGGAGGAGTTTGCCGGCCGGATCAAGGAATTTTCCCTCTTTCTCCAGGAGAATAGCGCCGACCGCCCCTTGTCGCCAGCCTCGGGGCAAGGGCCAGAGGCCGGACCACGGTTGAAAATCCTCTATCACGACCCCTGCCACCTGCGTTTTATGCTGCCGATTACCAAGCCACCCCGCGAACTCCTGGCCGCACTACCGCAAATCGAGCTGGTGGAACTGCCCCAGGGGCCCCGCTGCTGCGGCCATGGCGGCCTTTTCAACCTGGCCCACCCCGCCGATGCCGAGGCCATTCTGGCGGAACTGGCCGCCGAGTGCCGCCAAAGCGGGGCCGAAATCGTCACCAACACCTGCTCCGGCTGCCTGCTGCACTGGCAAAAAGCGGCCGCCCGACAACTGGTCCCGGCCCGGGTTCTCCATCTGGCGATCCTGCTCGACCGCCTGACCTCTTCCCGGCGGAGCTAAAGGAGCTGTCTCAACCCTTGCGCATTTCGCCCCACCCTATATAATGGTTGCTCGTTTTCAGTCCTCGGCGCGAAAACAGAAAAATCACCCCGAAAAGGAGACCCCGTGTCATTTTGTCGTTTTCTGGTTAGCCTACTTCTTGCCTTCTGCTCCCTTATTGCCCCTCTCCACCCGGCTGGCGCCCAGATTTCCTGGGAGGTGGAACGGACCATCACCTCGCCGGAAAAGATTGTCGATCTGGCCTCATCCTTGGACGGCAGCCGGCTCTATCTGCTGACCCGGGATGGGCTGGTCCGGGTTTACGACGGGGAAGGCAACTTGACCGGGACCATTCCGGTGGGCAAGGGTGTGGAGCGAATTAAGGCCGTGGGCCTGCAGGCCGCCGGAATTCCGGAAAGACTGTTGGTGGCCGAAGGGAGCCAGGTCAGGGAGATCTCCCTCCAGTTCGCGGTGAAGATCGATATTGACGGCGCCCCTTTCCTCGGCACCGCCGATGCCCCGATCACCATCGTCGAATTCAGCGACTTCCAGTGCCCCTTCTGCGCCCGAGTCAAACCCCTGATTGAAGAGGTGATGCGGCGCAACCCCGACCAGGTGAAGGTGGTCTTCAAACATTTCCCCCTGCCCTCTCACCAGCTGGCCCGCCCGGCGGCGGCGGCGGCCATGGCCGCCCAGAACCAGGGTAAGTTCTGGGAGATGCACGACCGGATATTCGCGGCCCAGAAGGAGTTGAGCCCGGCAAAAATTCGAGTCCTGGCCCAGGAGCTGCAGTTGGACATGGACCGCTTCGACCGCGACATCAAAAGCCCGGAGATGACCCGCCGCCTGGAAAAGGAGATCGCCGACGGCCGACAGGCCAGAGTACGCGGCACCCCGGCCCTGTTCGTCAACGGCCGGCCGGTGACCCAACGCACCCCGGAGGGGATTCAGCAGATGATCGACGAAATCCTGGGCCGATAACCCACCCGTAAACGACCACCACTCAGCTCGGGAGCCGTCCTGTTTGACCAGAGAAGAGATCACTTTTGCCGACAATCACCTGGCCCTGCTCCTCTACGGCGATCTCAACCGCAACCTGAAGATCATCGAGGAGAGCGGCGGGGTGGAGATCCAAGCGCGAGGCGCTACCCTTACCCTCAGCGGCCGGGAACACGAGGTGGCCCTGGCCGCCTCGGCCCTGCACAAGCTCTATGAGCTGATCCGGGCCGGTTATCCCCTCTACCCCCCCGACGTGGCCTACGCCATGCGGGTGCTGGAGGCCTCACCCAAGGCGGTACTCAAGGATATCTTCCTGGACAAGGTCTATATCACCGCCGAGCACAAGGTGATTTCACCCAAAAGTATCAACCAGAAACACTATATCGACGCCATCCGCCGGCACGACATCGTCTTCGGTATCGGACCGGCGGGTACCGGCAAAACCTATCTGGCGGTGGCCATGGCGGCGGCGGCCTACGCTGCCCGCCAGGTCAAGTCGATCATTCTGGCTCGGCCGGCGGTGGAAGCCGGTGAACGGCTGGGCTTTCTTCCCGGAGATCTGGCCCAGAAGGTCAACCCCTACCTCCGTCCCCTGCAGGACGCCCTCCAGGATATGCTGGGGTCCGGCCGGGCCTCGGAACTGCTGGAGGAGGGAGTGATCGAAATCGCCCCCTTGGCCTTCATGCGGGGGCGCACCCTTAACAATGCCTTTGTGATCCTCGATGAGGCCCAGAACACCACCTCCGAACAGATGAAGATGTTTCTGACTCGACTGGGTTTCGACTCAAAGGCGGTGATCACCGGCGATATCACCCAGGTTGACCTGCCGCCGGAGAAAAGATCGGGCCTGGTGGAGGCCCGGCGCCTGCTGAGCAAGATCGGCGGCATCGGTTTCTGTGACTTCAGCGAGGTCGATGTGGTCCGCCACCCCCTGGTGCAGAAGATTATCCTGGCCTACGCCAAACAGGAGCAGCGCCGAAAATGACGGTCCTGCTCACTCATCAGGGGGGGGAGATCAGCCCCCGGGAGCTGGAGCGGCTACAAAGCCGGGCCGGCCTGCTGCTTAACCTCTGTCGCCGCCCTCGGGCCGAACTGAGCGTCCTGCTGGTGGACGACGAGCGGATGCAAGGGCTCAACGCCCAATACCGGAACAAGGACCGCCCCACCAATGTGCTGGCCTTCCCTCAACAGACCGGGGAGGCCGACTTGGCTGCCGGCGCTGGCGGCGGTCCCGATCTGTTGGGGGACGTGGTGATCTCCCTGCCAACCGCCGCCCGGGAGGCGGCGACCCAGGGGATCACCTTTGAGCGCCGCCTGGCCTGGCTGCTGATCCACGGCCTGCTTCACCTGCTGGGCCACGACCACGAACGCTCGGAACAGGACGCCGCGGCCATGGGGGCCGCCGAACAACAACTGCTGGGACAACTGACCAGCGCGGAGAGGAGAAGCAAAATGATTCAGCTTGCCGTCAATGTCGATCATGTGGCAACCCTGCGCCAGGCCAGGGGCATCAATGAACCGGACCCGGTTTTGGCCGCGGGGATCTGCGAACTGGCCGGGGCCTCGGGGATTGTCATCCATCTGCGGGAGGATCGCCGCCATATCCAAGACCGTGATCTGCTCCTGCTCCGCCAGACCGTAAAAAGCAAACTCAATCTTGAAATGGCCGCCGCCGCAGAGATCATCGCCATGGCGCTCAAGGTGAAGCCGGACATGGTTACCCTGGTGCCGGAAAAGCGGCGGGAGCTGACCACCGAGGGGGGACTGAACGTCTCCGGCCAGCGCAAGAAACTGGCCAAGGTGATCAAGGATCTCAACCGGGCCAGGATCCCGGTCAGCCTCTTCATCGATCCGGACCCGACCCAGATCGCGGCGGCGGCCGAGGTTGGAGCCACCTTCGTCGAGATCCATACCGGCCGCTACTGCGACGCCACTGGTGATGCCGAGCGGGACCGGGAGTTCGCCCTGGTGGCGGCGGCGGCGGAAGAGGCCCTGGCCGCCGGACTGAGGGTCAACGCCGGCCACGGCCTCAACTATCTTAATACCGGCCGAATCGCCGCCCTGGGCACCATCGAAGAGTTGAGCATCGGCCACGCGATCATGGCCCGGGCGATCATGGTGGGACTGGAAAGGGCGGTAAAAGAGATGCTGGCTATTATCCACTCCTGACCGGCGCCATCTTGAAATTACCGCTTTTTCGTTGACAAGCATGGCGGTAACGTCCGACAATGCCTTTGCTTTGCCCTGATTAAGACAAAGCGGCCATTGGCATCATCCCTCGCCTATCCTCTCCTGCAAAAGGAGGGAAACCATGCACCTTATGCCGGGGGAGGACTCACTGGACCAGCGAGGAGGGGGTGGAGAGGGGCCGGGAATTGTCTCTCCTGTATCTCAGGCGCCGGCGACCTGTTCCTCGGCGTTCATCTTGCGGATCAGAATCTTGCGACTCTCCCGGTCGAAATAGACCACGCACTGCTCCTCCTCGGAGGTGACAAAGCGGGTGGCGCTGCCGATGCTGATCACCGCTCCGGGATGGATGGTTCCATAAACGAAGACACTCTCGGCCACCATCTGCTCCAGTTCCGCCTCCAGGGCGTTGGCCTGCTCGGTCAGGGCGTTGACCCGATTCATCGCCTTGGGCATGGCGATCTTGTACTTCTGGAGCACGGCGACCCGCTCCTCGGGAAAGCCACCGCTCTGCTCCTTCTTCATCTTCTCCAGTGTGCTGATATTCTTGATAATCTCATTAAGACGTTCGGCCCAGAGGCGCAGATCTTCGTCAACTTTATGCTTACGCCCCTGCAAGGCAGGCACCACCCCGACATGGAAGTGGGTCTGAACTTCAGCCTCCGACCCCAACTCACGCACATAAAC
>DSDS01000158.1 GCA_011048585.1 Desulfurivibrio alkaliphilus
CCAGCAGCTGAGGAAAGGCGAAAAACTTGTCCTTTATCAGCAGGGGTGAATCGTCGGCCAGGGAATCGGCCAGCACGGAAGAACGGAGAGAGGCCAGGATGGACGCTGGAGCCATCCCGCCGCAGATCTCCGCCAGACTTTTGGCGGCCATCATGGCCGGCGGGGTCCGCCCCTTGGTCAGGGCGAGCAGATCGTCGGCGATGAAATTCAGGCCTTCCAGCAGATATTCGTTACGCAGCTCCTGGCGATAATAGTGCTCCGCCGCCCAGTTGAATTCACCGGCCGTCACCGAACAGGGACCGCGGCGGGGCCGCCCCAGCCGGGTCATGATTCCCCGCACCAGCCTGCCCTCGGCCCCATGGTCCGCGGGATCAAGCAAACGTCGCTCGAGATCCGCCAGCAGAGGACCGAACTTGAACATCTCCAGCAGATCGGCGGCATCCTCGCGGATCAGGGCCAGCAGGGCCACCGGATAATCAAGCAGCCTGAAGTCGGGCAGATAGTCACCCTTGAGACGAAGCAGCCGGCCCAGCCACCAATCCAGGCGGGCGGGGCCGAAGGGGGTCAGGGCACGCCCCAGCACCTTGTTGCGGGCCTTGCCTCGCCAGCGCCGCCAGAGCATGCGCAGATGGCTGTAGTCCAGTTGGTGGGGGAGAAAACCCAATACCCGCTCGGGGTGGAACTCCTCGAAGGCCAAGCGGTAGGGTGCCGCGCTGTAACTACCGACAAAAAGAGGCAAAAAATGCTCGATCACCTTGACTGCCAAATCACCGAAATATTTCTCGTGGGCCGGGCCGAATTCCCCTTTTTGACGGGCGCCGGCCGCCACTAGGGCGGTTAGTTTACGACTGCCCAGACTGACATGGGTTCCGTTGTTGGCCAAGTTGATATTGGAGGTATGGGGCAGAACCACCAGATTGTTGACGATGATTCCGGCCTCCCGCAATTTGCTTACCGCGTTGAGCTGGCTCCGGCTCAAGGCCCGTTGACACAGGGCCATGTAGCGGTGCTTATCCTCCCCCTCGTCCCAGCCGGAGAGGCAGGGACTCATGAAAAGTTCCCGGTAAAAGGCGTCGGAGATACCCTCGTTGAGCTGTCGCTGCCGGATGGGAGGATGGGGAGAACAGAAGATCAGGGCCCGCTGACCATGTTCCGCCAAACCGAATTTGCGGTTGGCGTAGAGTAGCAGCAGATGGCTGAGCAGAAAGCGCCTGGCGGTTTCCCGGGCCAGGTTGCGACCGACACTCCAACCGGGACGGGCGGAAACCACATGAAAGGAGAAGGTTTCCGGGGAGGTGTTGTCGTTGAGAAAATGGTCCAGCAATCTCCGGCCTCCAGCGCGAATCACCGGGCGGGCGACCAGACTCTCGTCAACCACATCCGCCAGGGCCAGTTTCAGCAAGTAGCTGATGGGGAGCCGCAACCAGCACTCCCCGCCGCGCACCAGGAAAAAGCGTTTACTGTCCCCCCGGGGGCGGCCCCGGGGGTTGCTCTTGTCGGCCTGAAGGTCCTGGAGCAGAATGTTGCGGGCATGGCAGCCCAGCCGGGAGAAGAGGAAACGAGCCCAGCTGTTCTCCCAGACCTGTTCCGGGTTGTTTTCCAGATAGTTCTCAAGATGGCTGGCCAGCAGCGGGGAGGAATCGCCGCTGACGGCCCGGCGCACCACATCGGCATAGTAGCCGGAAGTGGAAATGGTTTGCGGCAGATCAACATCATGACGGGTGCCGACCACGGCCACCTGCAGCTCGTTCTCACTCCCGGCGGTGCAGTCGCCGGGGGCAAAGGGCAACCCGGCGACATCCCCCTGTCGGATGGGCAGCAGGTCGAGACATTCCTGCAGGCCGGGTCGAGGCGGCTTTTGGAACCGCGAAATTTTATTCATCTTGGTGGAGATGATAAACGATTTCACCTTCAACAATGTAGACCACCTCCTCCCCCAAGTTGGTGACATAATCGGCTATCCGCTCCAAATAACGGGAGACCGAAAGGTAGTTGACCAGGGCGTCGATCTGCTCCGGATTGCGGACAATGGCCTCCTTGATCATCTTGAGATTGTGACGATGCATCTCATCCACCGCCTCCTCGTCGCCCAGCACCCCCACTGCCAGATCCTGATCCAGCTTGATCAGGGCGTCCAGGCTGCGGTTCAACATGTCATGAACGTGGTTGGCCATTTTGCCCAGGTCAACGGGGGGGGTGACGGGGGGAAACTCTTCCAGAGCCTGGGCCCGTTTGGCAATACTCACCGCCATATCGCCAATTCGTTCCAGATCGTTATTGAATTTGAGGGTGGCCATGATAAAGCGCAGATCAAAGGCCACCGGCTGATGGAGGGCGATGATCTTGAAACACTCCTCCTGGATATCGATTTTTTTATCGTCGATTTCACTCTCCTGACGATAAATCTCTTCGGCCACCCCCAGATCGCCATCGTTGAGAGCCCGGCAGGCCAAGGTGTAATTCATCTCCACCATTTTAAAGAGATAAACCAGGTGGGCTTTAAGCTTCTCTATCTCGCGCAAAAAAATCTGGGACATAATGGATAATCCTTTATGGATGGTGGCTGCCGGGCGGCAAACCGACCCCGCAACGGGAATCGGCCGATCACCCGGCATAAGTCAAGCCTGGCTTGCAAGCACCAGGCTGTTACATGGGGTATTCCCGAGCCTTGAGGTAGGCGTCGATGGTGCCGTCCTCGGCCTCCTTCAAGGTGGTGCGATTGGGACCGGCCAGGGGACGGGCCGTATGCTTGGCCGGAGCGCCCTTGCTGTCATAATCGGCCAGGGCCTTGCCGCCGGCCTTGAAAACCCAGAGATGCCCACGCTTGTCCAGGCGGGTGGCGAAACCAGGCCGGGCCATGAGGTAGGCGTTGATGGTGCCGTCCTCGGCCTCCTTCAAGGTGGTGCGACCGGGGCCGGCCAGGGGCCGAACAGTGTGCTTGGCCGGAGTACCCTTGCTGTCATAAGCAGCCAGGGCCTTGCTGCCCTCGTAAAAAACCCAGAGATGGCCCCGTTTATCGAGCCGGGTGACAAAGCCGTCCCGGTCGTACTTGACAACCTCAGCCGCAGCGGTAGTGGCCCCGTTGCCGGCCACCGAAGCGGTGGGGGTAGTGGTGCAGCCCAAGCCGAAACTCAAACCGACAATTAGCGCCACGACAACAATCTTCTTCTTCATGATTTCTTTCTCCTTAATGGGTGTTAATGGCATGGATCGGCGACGGACCGGATAAGGTTTGCCGCCGGTGGTTTACCGATCATCCGAAACGGCCGGAGATATAGTCCTCGGTCTCCTTGAGCCTGGGCTTCTTGAAAAGCGACGGGGTCGGCCCGTACTCCACCAGTTGGCCCAGATACATGAAGGCGGTGTAATCGCTGACCCGGGCCGCCTGCTGCATATTGTGGGTGACGATCAGGATGGTGTAGGACCCCCGCAACTGATCGATCAGATCCTCGATCTTGGCGGTGGCGATGGGGTCCAGGGCCGAACAGGGCTCATCCATCAGCAGCATCTCCGGCTCCGAGGCAATCGCCCGGGCCACGCAAAGGCGTTGCTGCTGGCCGCCGGAAAGACCCAGGGCGCTCTGTTGCAGACGATCCTTGGCCTCATCCCAAAGGGCGGCCCCGCGCAGGGATTTTTCACAGACCTCGTCAAGCACCTTGCGATCATTGATCCCGTCGATTCGCAGGGGGTAGATCACATTTTCATAAATGGTCATGGGAAAGGGGTTGGGCTTCTGGGCCACCATCCCCATCCGCTTGCGCAGCTCGATCACATCCACCCCTTTGTCGTAGATGGAATCGCCGTAAAGAGTCATCTCGCCACTCACCCTCACCGAATCAACCAGATCGTTGAGCCGGTTAACCGAACGCAGCAGGGTGGATTTACCGCAACCGGAGGGGCCGATCAGGGCGGTGACTTTGCCGTGGGGAATCTTCATCGAGATATTGAAGAGCGCCTGGGCCTCGCCATACCAGAGGCAGAAATCCTTGATGGTCAGGACCATCTCTTCCCGCTCCAGCCTGGGGTCCACCTCCGGCGGAAACCATTGGCCGGCGACGATGGCCTGCAGGCGGCCCATTCCGCTTCGCTCATCGAAAAGCGGCAGGAGGTTGCCCGAGCCGTTGGTGGCTACTTTGCCAACATCAATTTGCTGTTCCATTACTTCCAACCCCTGATTAACAGTTTTGATTTCAGATCACGGCCTTAAATGGCGCTGACCACAAACTTTTTCCGCAACCGGTTCCGCATGTAGATCGCCCCCAGGTTGAGCAGGGTGATGATCAGAATCAGCAGCAGGGTGGTGGTGAAGACCATGGGGATGGCCGCCTCGCTGTTCTGACTCTGGAAACCGAGATCATAGATATGAAAGCCCAGATGCATGAAGCTGCGTTCCAGATGGACAAAGGGGGCAAAGCCGTCGATGGGCAACTCCGGGGCCAGTTTCACTGCTCCCACCAGCATCAGGGGGGCCACCTCGCCGGCGCCTCGGGCCATGGCCAGGATCATGCCGGTCATAATCCCGGGCATGGCCCGGGGCAACACGATCCGCTGAATGGTCTGCCACTTGCTGGCCCCGGAGGCGTAGGACCCTTCCCGCATGGAGCTGGGCACCGCCGCCAGGGCCTCCTCGGTGGCCACGATCACCACCGGCAGGGTCAAGAGGGCCAGAGTCAAACTGGCCCAGAGGATGCCGCCGGTGCCGAAGGTGGGCGAGGGCAACTTGGAGGCGAACAACAGTTCGTCGATACTGCTACCCACCAGGTAGCAGAAGAATCCCAGACCGAAAACGCCGTAAACGATGCTGGGCACCCCGGCCAGATTATTGACTGCGATCCGGATGGTGCTGATCAGGGGCCCGGCCTTGGCGTATTCCCGCAGATAGAGGGCGGCCAGCACCCCGAAGGGAACCACGCAGATACACATGATCAGGGTCATCACCACCGTGCCGAAGATGGCCGGAAAGACTCCGCCTTCGCTGTTGGCCTCGCGGGGGTCGTCACGGAGAAATTCCAGCCAGCGATCAAGATAGATGCCGACCCGGTTGATCAAGCTCACCTGGTTGGCTGGATAAGCCCGAACCACCTCGGCCAGGCCGAGCACTTTCTCACGGCCGTCATAGGTGGCCAAGCGCAACTGATAGCGGTCGTTCTCCCGGTTCAAATCGTTGATCCGGGCCCGTACCTCCTCATATTGGGCGGCAAAAAGCTGATTATTCTCGTTATAAATTGCCTCCTGCCGCCCCAACTCCTCTTTGGCCGCGAGATAGGGGGCCGAATTGCGACCGTGGCTCAGCCGGGCCCGTTGCAGCGCCAGTTCCGCCTCCCGCACCTTAAGCCGGGCCTTCTCCTGGGCATGGTTGATCTTGCCCAGGGCCTTGCTCTCCAACTGGCGGCGCTCCCGCCAGCGTTGCCGAACCTCGCCGTGATATTTTTTGAACTCTTCCCAGGCGGCCTCGGGGCTGTCGGCCACCACTCGGCCGTCAATCATGAACTGCCGCGGTTCGCCGTAAAAGCGGCCCCAGGTCAGCCGCTCCATCACCAGACCCCATTGGGGAAAGCGGGTCTCAGTCACCGTGAAATCGCTGACCCAACTGAAATGATCGCCATCCAGCTCGAAATTGCCGGTCCGCACCAGATCACGATGGGCAAAGCCTTCATTGGCCGCCAGCAGGGCCTCGGCTTTGGCCCGATGTTCCGGGGGCAGGGCCTCAATCAGTTCCGGCCGGGGCTGATAGGAGCTGGTACGGGTGATCTCGCCGCTGACCACCTGAGAGTCGGCCAATACGAAGCTGACCAGGGGACCGGGCCAGAAGGTGGCCATCCCCCGCACCGTCACCAGCAGCACCAGGCCGATGATCATCACCACGCAGATGGCCAGCATCCCCCCGGCCAGCCAGACCATGGGCTGACCATGGGCGGCCAGGGTACTCCCCCGGCCCGCACTTTTACGCCAGACCCGTCCGGCCTGGGGAGCAACGCGGCCGGCCGCCGCCGTTTCCGGCATCTTCAAATCGGTCTCAAAAGTTGTTTGGCTCACTTTATTCTCGGCTCTTTGTCAAATTAAAGCTGGTAGGCCCGCTTGCGGAAACGCTGGCGCACCACCTCGGCCAGGGTATTGATCACGAAGGTTAACAAAAACAGGGTTAACGCGGCCAGAAAGAGCACCCGGTAATGGGTGCTGAAAATAACCGACTCCGGCAGCTCCACCGCAATATTGGCCGAGAGGGTCCGAAAGCCGTTGAAGATGTTCCACTCCATCACCGGGGTGTTGCCGGTGGCCATCAGGACGATCATGGTCTCCCCCACTGCCCGGCCCAGCCCCAGCATCACCGCCGAGAAGAGCCCGCTGGCGGCGGTGGGGATGATGATACGAATCGCCGTCTGCCAGGGGGTGGCTCCGGCGGCCAGGGAGCCCGAGCGGAGATGTTCTGGCACGCTGGAGAGGGCATCCTCGGCGATGGTGTAAACGGCGGGGATGATGGCAAAGCCCATGACAAAGCCCACCACCAGGGCGTTACGCTGGACGTAGGTCCCCATCACCTGGCCGACCAGGGGAAAGTCTCCCCGGGAATCAAAGCCGATGGCGGTCAACAGCGAGGCCAGCAGCCAGGAGAGGGTCAGCACCGCCAGGGTGCCCACGACGAATTTGCCCACCTCCACCACCCCGGTATAAAAGCGGGAGTGGTTGGCTCCCCGTTCCCGCAGCCAGGGGTTGACCCAGCCCCCCAAGAGAAAAATCACGACCAGCAGGGAGACCGGCAGAAACATGATGAACCAGCCCCCGGTTCCGCTCCCCACCTGGCCGTCGAGCCAGGCCTTGATATCGCCGGAGAAGAGGAGAAATTCGAGGATGGGACCAAACTGGCCGGCCAGGAAAGTCCCCGCCGGCAGGGCCAGAAAGAGTAGAAAGAAGAAGCGGAACCGGGACATCCGGACAAACTTCTCCACCGGCAGCAGCTGAAAGAGATAGGCCGCCAGGACAAAGCAGAGCGGCACGGTGATAAAGGCCGCCAGCACGCCGGCCACCGCCCCTTCAACAAAGGTGGCGAAGACCAGGGCGGCAAGAAAGCCCAGGACCACGGTGGGCAGGCTCTCCATCACCTCCACCAGGGGTTTGATCCGGGTACGCAGGCCGCCGCTTTCCATGAACTCACTGGTATAGATGGCGGCCAGCAGGGCCAGGGGAACCCCGAAGAGCATGGAGTAGAAGGTGGCCTTGAGGGTGCCGAAGATCAGAGGAGTGAGGCTGTACTTGGGCTCGAAGTCGTCGGTGCCGCTGGCCGACTGCCAGACATAACGGGGTTCGTTCAGGCCTTCGTAGTGGACCTTGCCGAAAATAGTGTGCAGGTTGGCGGCGGGATGCTTGGGGTTGAAATCCCAGGCGGTTAAGCCGGCTGGGGTCAAGACGGCGAAGAGGTTATCCCGGGGGGCCAGGGTGGCCGCCGCCACCGCACCACCCTCGGCCTTTTCCTCGGCCAGCAGTTGGTCACTGGTGACATGGTAAACCTGCACGGTGCCGTCGGCAAAACCGACCGTCAGCAACCTGGTCCGCATGGAGGCCGAAAGGCTGGTAACCGCGGCCGGCCCCTGACCCAGATCGTGAACCATGGTCAGAACGCCGCCGTCGGGGCTGGTCGCTCCTTCGGGCCTGGTTCGGAACCAGGCCTGGACCCGGCCTTTTGAGTCGCCGACAATGATGGTGGTCTTGCCGATCAGGAAGGCGGCCGCTGTTATCCGGGCATCCCCGGCCGGCAGCAGGTTGAGCTCTTCGGCTACCACCATCTGGCGGGTATTGCGACTATCCACCCGGACCAGATGGCCATCAGCCCAAAGCAGGTAAACCGTATCCCCCCGCCCGGAAACCATGATTTGCCGGGGCAGGCCGTGGTCGGCCAGATCAATGGCCAACTCCCCGCCGCTGACCGAACTGCTGACCTGACCGGTGAGCATATTACGGCGGACCGTTATATTCTGCACCCGGAGAGTGCCATCGGCGCTCAGGGTGGCGATGACCGGTCCGGAGGAGAGCAGTGCGAAATCGATCAGCACCAGACCCTCGTGCCCGGTGGCAATGGGCGGCTGGTGGTCTATTTCCAGCCGCAGGCGGCGGAGTTGCCCCACCGGGGTACGCTGCACCACCCCGCCTTCATGGCTGGCGATCTCGCCGGTTTCCAAAGCTTGGATTTCGGCCGGCAGGGTGCTTTCGTCGGCCAGAATAAATTCGGTCTTGATGGCCACTTCGCTCAACTGCATCCGACCGTCGGCAAAGGTGGCGGCAACCGTTTGCGAGTTGGGCTCGTAGGTAATGGCCAAGGGGGTCTCCCCGGCAAAAAGTTCGTTGCTGCTCAAGGTTTCGCCGTTGTCCAGGCGAAAGGAGCGAATCCGACTCCCCCGCTCTTCGGTGACCCAGGCGGAGAGCAGAAATTCATCGGCCACCAGATATTCCGCCGATTTGGCAGCCTCGTCCAGGGCCGTTACCTGATGACGCAGCTCCCGGTCGGCGCCGGCGAACAACGGCACCACCACGCTGGCCAGATAGACGAAAACTCCGATCACCGCGATGATGGTCCCAACCCCGCCCAAAGTGATCAGCGTCTTGGCTAAATGATCGAGAAGTTTAACGCTGGCCTTGGTGGTGTAGCGGCGCCCGGCACCGGTGAATTTTTTTGGCGTACTCATATTTTTTGTAGCCGTAAGAACAGTTTTTTTCGGAAGCCGGAACCCCGGTGGCGCCAAGCTCTTCGCTTTGCGCCACCGGAGCATGCGGCTGAAAAGGTGGCTTAGCTTAACGGACGCCGATCTTGCCCAGCTGCTCTTTGGCGATTACCTGGGTGATGGGATAGTAGCCGTCGCGGACCACATCTTCCTGACCTTCCTTGCTGAAGATGTAGCGGACGAATTCCCGGCGCAGAGGGTCGATGGTGCTGCCGGGCTTGTGGTTGATATAGACATAGAGGAACCGGGCCAGGGGATACTCGCCGGTGTAGGCATTTTCCGGGGTGGCGGAGACACATTTGCCGTCGGGGGTGGAAGCCAGGGGCACGGCCCGAACGTCGGCGGTCATGTAGCCGATACCGGAATAACCGATGCCGCCCAGTTCGCTGGCGGTACCCTGGACCACCGAGGAGCTGCCCGGCTGCTCCTTGACCTCATCCTTGTAATCACCGCCAAAGAGGGCGTTGTCCTTGAAAAAGCCGTAGGTGCCGGAAGCGGAGTTCCGCCCGTAGATGCTGATGGGCATGTTGGCAAACTGGCCGGTGAGGCCCAGGTCACCCCAGGTGCGGATGTTCTGGTTATGACCGCCGCGCCGGGTTTTGGAGAAGATGGCGTCCACCTGCTGGAGGGTCAGGCACTGGATGGGGTTGTCTTTGTTGACGTAAACCGCCAACATATCGATACTGGTTTCCAGCGCGACGGGCTTGTA
This sequence comes from Desulfurivibrio alkaliphilus, assembly GCA_011048585.1. Taxonomy (GTDB): domain Bacteria; phylum Desulfobacterota; class Desulfobulbia; order Desulfobulbales; family Desulfurivibrionaceae; genus Desulfurivibrio; species Desulfurivibrio alkaliphilus_A. Next base: position 9,424 of record DSDS01000158.1, read on the forward strand.
GCCGTAGCGTTTTTCAAAGTTGTCGATCTCCTCGTTCTTCATCGGCCGGCTCATCGGTCCAAAGTGGGCGGTACCGCTGATCATGGCCGGCGGAGCGGTACCGGAACCTTTACCCTCGATCTCGATCTGGACGTTGGGATACTGCCCCAGGAAGCCTTCGGCCCAGAGGGTCATGGTGTTGTTCATCGAATCGGAACCGATGCTTTTGATGTTGCCCGATACCCCGGAAACCGGCTTGTAGGGTTTGAGGTTGGGATCAACCAGGTTGGAGGCCGAGGCCACGGCCGGCAGAGCCAGCAGGGCCGCCAGGGCCAAAAGGGTTTTCTTTACGCTCTTCTTTTCCATGTTACTAATTCTCCTTCGTTTGTGGTTTTTCGGTTTACGGTAAGCTCCCGCCACCGTTAATTTGCTCCCGACCTGACGCCTGCGTTCAAGCCATCAATAGTGCCGCGGACCCGGCTGGACTAGGTGCCGGGGGAGGGAGGTGACGAGATTGGGTCTTTTCGTCGCTTATCCGGGCCCGCGGCACTATTGATGGCTTGAACGAGTATTTAAGAACCCGGTCAAACACGATTAGGAGTGAAGATAGAGATGGAAAATTAAGGCAGGGTTAAAAGAAGGTCAGAGGATCGTGAAAGGAGCAGGAAGAATTGACGAAAGCGCTATAATCCGAGCCGGGGTTCAGGAGCGGGCGAGCAGGCGCCATTTGCGGTCGATGCTCGCCCGCAGGGCCTGGGTATGCTCCATGGGGACCCGGCACTCCTCGAACACCTCCCGCCAGCGGGCCAGACCCTGGCGGGCCTGATCATAAAGGCGGGCAAGCTGGCGGGACGACAGGCCGAATCTCCTGCCCTCGGCCACCAGATCGACATATTCCACCTCCCGGTGCTTGCCGTTGACCAGCAGGATATGCTCGGTCTGAAAGATGTTGGGCACGATATCGTAGGCCGGCGAGAGCCGCCACCCCTCCCCGGTGTGGAGGCAGGCGAAATTCTGCAGATGATCGTCAGTGTTCTGCAAGTGGAGGTTGACCGCGAGCTGCCGAAACAGCATCTCCACATCCCTCTCCGGCTCGAAGGAAAAACGGCGAAGGATGCGGGCCATCTCGCCATAGGAGACCACGAAGGGGTCTTCCGCGCCGGTGAGGGTGCGCATGCTGACCAAGGCGTTGCGTCCCCCATGGGGGGTGGTGTCGAAACGCTCCACCAGCAGCAGGGAGCGGCCGCCGACCTCGACTCGCTCGATGGCCGGAACCTCCAGGCCGGCCAGTCCGGCCAGTTTCAATCCCGCCTCCTCCAGGGCCACAAAAAGATCGGGATGGGGATCACGGATCGAACTGAATTTGGCCAGCCAGTGGCGACCACCCCTGGCGGTCAGCACTTTGGGCCTGGCCCCGCCGGCGGAACTGCCGCAGGCCAGCAGATGCCGCAACTCGGCCGCCTCGGTATCAAGATCGTTTTCATGCCGAGCGGCCTCGGCCAGGACCCGGGCGATCTCGGCAAAGCTGATGCTGGCGTCGGCCGGCGAGGGCCGCCGGGGTCGCTCCGCTTCAAGGTAGAGCAGCCGCCCCAGACCGCCGTTGCCCAAAGCCGCCAGCAGATGGGCCCCGGCGAACCGCTGCCGGTGAATCCCGGCCCGTTTGGCCAGGATGATCCGCCCCCAGCCGTCGGGCAGAGAATCCTGAAACACCCCGTGGAGCCCGCTCTCCCGGTCGGGGGCGGGATAAACCCGGTCGGCCAGCGGCAGATGGACCGGGTCCAGGGGGTAAGCCTCGGGCCGAGCCAGATAGCCTTCATCATAGCGGAAGAAACCTTCACGGCTGCCGGGGTGCTTCAGATTGCGCCCCAGCAGCCGGCCCACCGGGACCACCTCTCCCCCCGGCATCACCGCCCGCACGTAAAGGTGCAGCTCGTCGGCTATCGCCTTACCCGGGTCTTTTCCAGCCATGCCTCTTCCTTGCGCTTGCGATCATACTCCTCAAAGGGGTCCACCGGAACCTGGAGCAGGTTTTCCCAGGGGCGGGCCACCCCCAGCAACCCGGCCAGAGCCAGCCAGGTTTCGATGGCCACGGAACCGGCGCCACGCTCCATGGCCCGCACCGTATCCACCGAAACTCCCAACCGGGCGGCCACGTCCCGTTGCCGTAGCTTGCCCTCGATCCGCAGTCGGCGATAAAGCATCCCCAGCCGGCGCAAATAGTCTTCTCTCCCTTCATTCATAAAACTGATTATAAGCAGTTTCAGGCAATAAAAACAAGGATAAAAAAGGATAAAAACAGCTTTATGGCATAATTGCCCCTGGCCTGGTTTTTTTAGCTTGCCAACCCGAAAGCCTCCCACCTATAGTGCGGCTGACCGCACTGCCTCACCAGGGAGAAAGAGCCATGACCGGATGGGCAAATAACGGGGCGGCCCCGCCCCCCAAAACCGTAAGCCAGAGCCGGGTGATCATGGCCCACATGATGCTGCCCCAGGACGCCAATCCGGCCGGGATCGTCCACGGCGGGGTGGTGATGAAGCATATCGACGACGCCGCCGGGGTGGTGGCCCTGCGTCATACCCGGGGCAATGTGGTTACCGCCTCCATCGACCGCCTGGATTTTCACACCCCGGTGTTCATCGGCAACCTGCTGATCCTCAAGGCCAGCCTCAACCTGGTGGGAACCACCTCGATGGAGGTGGGGGTCTGCGTGGAGAGCGAAGATCTCAAAACCGGCGAAATCCGCCATACCGCCTCCGCCTACCTGACCTTCGTCGCCCTGGACGAAAGCCACCGCCCCCGAGCGGTCCCTCCCCTGCTGCTGGAAAGCGACGAAGAGCGGCGCCGCAATCGCCAGGCCCAGGACCGGCGGCGTCTGCGACTGGCGGAAAAGAGCCATGAAACAACTTGCCGCACCCCCGGCGTCTGCCCGACCGCCCAGCGCTGACCCCAGTTATCACACTATATGTGCGAAACTATTAGCCGGTTAAGCAAAAACACTTTTCACTTTGAAAAAAGTGTGATCCGTGTTAAGAACCCCTCTTGTCGTAAATGAACAGCGATTCAGTCGCCTAAGGGCACTCACAATAGCGGTTTCCTAAAGAAGAGGGGGAGAACAACCATGGTTAAAAAGCTTTCCACCATCGCCTTGGCCGGAGTGCTCTGCTGGCCGGGATCGGCGGCGGCCGACACCGACCGGATCGCCGAACTTGAGCGCCAAATGGCCGAGATCAACCAGGCCCTGCAGGCCCAGCAGGGTGCCGCCACTGCCGCTTGGCTCCAGAATATGACCATGGGCGGCGAGGTGATCTTCCGGGGTTACACCCTGCGCAACACCTGGAGTTTCGACGACAACGTAAAGGATGATGATCGCGACGCCTTCCGCCTCAAGGGCAGCCTCTGGAGCAACTACCAGGCCACCGACGATGTCAACGTCCGCATCCAGCTGACCAACCAGAGCTGGGGCGAGGGGGCCGGAGTGGGCGACAACAAAGACAACAAGGTGTTTCTCGACAACGCCTACATCAACGTGAACAACCTGCTGGGCCTGCCGCTGGAGGCCACCCTGGGCCGCCAGAACGTGATCTACGGCAGCGGCTTCGTCATCCTCGACGGCCAGTCCCAGTATGGCTCGACCTCGATCTACTTCGACGGGGTCAAGCTGCGCTGGCGGATCGCCGAGCAGTTGACCCTGGACGGCCTTTACCTCAAGGATAGGGAAAACAGACCCGGCCACGCGACTAAAGATGATATCACCCTCTCGGGCCTCTACTTCATCAACCAGGAGTGCCCCCTGACCGGCATGCGACAGGAGTTTTACCTCCTCAACCGGGAAGATGAGGACCTGGGCAAGGATATCTGGATGTACGGCGCCCGCTTTTCCAACCGGCTGGCCATGGGGATCGACTACTCCCTGGAGGGGGCCATCCAGAAGGGCGACGCCGGCTGGGATAAAGACACCAACCGCAGCATCGACCAGGACGCCTA
>DSDS01000186.1 GCA_011048585.1 Desulfurivibrio alkaliphilus
CGGTGCCAGCAGATCGATTACGGTCGCCTCGGGGTAATGCTGGCGAAGCCAGGTTGATTTTCCGGTCCCTCTCGGCCCGAAGAGAAAGAAACTCTGGGCCGGCGCCTTGAAAAAACGAGATAGCTTTTCCATTTTCGCTTCCTTTTTTGAATTTACAATTCACAATTTACGCGAAGACAGGCTGAATGCAAGCAGAAAAAACCGGAGGTTATTCGTGACATCAGTCGGAAACTGGTAGTCGGCGGCGGGGTAATGGCCCGGCTGGACAAGACCTTTCCCACCAACGACTGCTCGCTCTGCATCCTCGCCCCCAAGCTGGTGGAGGCAAGCCACGACCCCAATATTTAGGCTTGTTGCCGCCAGGAGAGTGACACCTCTGTTCAAAAATCCGAATAACACGAAATACAGGAAAATAATTTTTTAGGGCTTGACACCAGACCAGATCACCCGTAAGGTATTACGCAATTTTGATTCGTGTTATCACCCACTATCAGGCGGGGGGGGGAATGAAAAGAAAAGAGGAAAAATCAAGCAAATTCATGATATTGGCCACTTGGTCGGGCATTTTCCTGGCCTGGCCGGGAATAAGCCTGGCTGCCGGCTCCGGCCACTTGGTTCTGGAAGAGATTCTGGTAACCGCTCCGGCCCCCAATGCGCCGGCAGCCCTGGAAATCGGGAGCAAAAGCATTGAGAGCACCACCAACTTCAACATCTCCGACGCCATCCGCGATCAGCCGGACATCACCAGCAGCCGCCGGGCCGCGGTGGGCGATACCGCCGATACCGTGGCCATTCGTGGCCTTTCCGGCAACCGGATCATGCTCAACATCGACGGCCGCAGCGTCAACTCGGCCGGGGTGGTGGGCGGTCACTATATCGACTGGGGCACCCTGCCCTTGGACAATATCGAAAAAATCCAGGTCATCCGCGGCGGCAGTTCGGTCCGCTACGGCAACAACGCCCTGGGCGGAGTAGTCAACGTCATCACCCGCCGTCCCACCGAGCAACCAACCATCACCCTCTCCGGCAACCTCGGCCATAACGATGATTTCACCACCCAGAATTACCGCCTTACCCACTCCTACCGAGTCGGTGCCTGGGCTATTCGGTGGCCGGTAGCTTCCAGAAGAGCGGTGAATATCTGTGGAACAATGATTTCGAGGGGCGCAACCTCAGCCTGGCGGCGGAATTGGACACCATCTGGCAAGGCCAGTTCACCTTCGGCATCCAGTATGCCAACGCCGAGCGGGGCTTCATGCGCAACAACCGGCAATCGACCAATCCCGATAACCCCGGTTTCCTGCAACCTCTCGATGCCCGTTATCCCGTGGCCTTCGGCGAGAACCTCAGCGGCGGGGGCGGCAACGCCTTTACCCCCGGCCCCGGCTCCCACTGGGACAAAACCAAATACTATTTCGATCTGGGCTACAGCCAGCCCATTGGCGACACCCTGGCCGAGCTTAAAATCTACAAGAATTACGAAGACCGCGACGAGAAAAGTTATTCCCGGGCCGGGGTGGTGGCCGGATACGGCGATGGCGCCCTGGTTCTGGACCGGACCGTCGAATCGGATCGCTCCTACGGCGGGGTCTTTACCATCAGCAAACCGCTGGGAGAGCACGAAATCCTGGTCGGCGTTGATCACCAAGTCCTGGCCTATGGCGATATCACTATCAGTTCCGTGGACAACACCTACAACACCACCGGTTTCCCCGGCTGGGTCTGGGGCACCACCAGCTACCAGCCTTCCCAGAAAGGCGAAACCTGGGGCTACTATCTGCAGGATGACTGGCGGATTTCGGACCGCCTGCTGCTGACCGCCGGGCTCCGTTATGATCGCTACCACAACCAGTCCATCAACGGCAGCACCTTGCCGAGCCTGAAAGATGACGCCGTTACTCCCCGGCTCACGGTCTCCTACGACCTCACTTCGGACGACAAGGTGACGGTGGCGGCCTATCAGGCCATGCGCACCCCCGGCATGCCGGAAACCTACTGGTGGGCCGAAGGCGACACCAATGGCAACCCCGCCCTCAAGCCGGAAAAGAGCAAAGCCCTGGAGCTGACCTACCGCCGCAACTTGCCGGGTTCCGGCTTCCTGCGTCTGGCCGCCTATCACTACAAAATCGATGATTTCATCCTGTTTCGCTTCGATTCCGGCGGCTTTCGCGGGGTTTACAACCTGGATCGGGCGGTGCTGCAAGGAGCCTCCCTGGATGGCCGCCTGGAGTTGACCGACTGGCTCACCGGCCGGGCCAACCTCACCCGGCAGCACAGTAAGAAAGAGGGTGATGCCTATGACACCGCCGGACTCTCGGGCGAGATTGACTACCTGCCGGCCTGGAAGGGCAATCTCGGCGCTGAAATAAAGCTGCCTTGGGAGATGGTGTTGAATGCCGATCTACGGTATGTCGGCAAGCGGGAAGGGATTTACTCCTACAGTGCGGGCTGGCCAGCGGTGACCAATTTCAAGCTGATGACGCTGAGTTCGCACACCACCCTGGATCTCGACCTGCGAATTCCGGTGATGAACAAGGGTGAGATCGGTCTCTATGTCGAAAATCTTTTCGACAAAAAGTACGAGGAGCGCCTGGGCTACCCAATGCCGGGCCGGATGATCGGGGCGACTTTCAAGATTAATTTCTGATCAGGAGCTAACAGATGTGTAAAAGAGCGACCGCCTGGGAGCGGTGTATCGAGTTTCATGGCCACAGCTGCCCGGGGCTGGCCATCGGCTATCGGGCGGCCCTGGCGGCCCAACAGCATCTGCAACTGGCCTTTTCCCCCGACGAGGAGCTGGTCTGCGTCACCGAAAACGACGCCTGCGGGGTGGATGCGATTCAGGTGCTCACCGGCTGCAGCATCGGCAAGGGCAATCTACTCTATCGTGACCTCGGCAAACAGGCCTTCAGTTTTTTCAACCGGGCCGGGGGGAAGCGAATCCGGATCGTGCTCAAACCGGGGGTTTTCAAGGAAGGAGTCAGCCGGGATGAAGTGCAAAAGATGATCCTGGAGGCCCCCGAGGATCAGTTGTTTGCCTTCAGCCAACCGGCGGAGTTACCCCCGGAGCGAGCCCGAATCTTCACCAGTGTGGTTTGCGCGCAGTGCGGAGAGAGCACCGCCGAGCATAAAATCCGCCTCCATGAAGGCAAGAAGCTCTGCCTGACCTGCTGCCCCGATTACTCGCGGGGGTGGTAGATGCTTGCCTTGATGAAAATTATGCTGCTTCTGCCGGTTCTGGGCTTTGCCCTGCTCGGTTTCCCGTTGCCCGGCCTGCCATTAAGCCCCGTAAAGGTCCAGGCCGCCGAGGCCACCCGAACTCTGATCGACATGAGCGGCCGTGAGGTCACGGTGCCGGCCGAGATCAAACGGGTGGTGCCGTTGGGCGGAGCCCTGCGTTATCTTGTCTATCTGCGCAGTCTCGACCTGGTGGTCGGGGTTGAGAATATCGAACGGCGCTGGACCTCGCCGGGCCGTCTTTACGGCCTGGTTACCGCCGCCCCGGCCCGGGATCTGCCGCTGATCGGTGAGGGCGGACCCGGCCGACTGCCTGATTACGAGCAGTTGCTGGCGGTTGATCCCGAGATCATCATCACCATGGGCATGGAGAGGGATCAGGCTGAGGCGATCCAAAACCGCACCGGCCTTCCGGTCTTCACCCTCAACTACGGCGAGCCGGGGGTGTTGGAGAGTTCCACTCTAAAAACCGCACTTAACCTACTGGGCCAACTGCTGGGGCGCGGTGAGGAGGCATCCCGCCTGAGCTCCTACCTGGAGGATCTGGAGGCCGACCTGGCCGCCCGCCGGGCCATTGATCAGGCCGATAACCCCGCCGCCTATGTCGGCGCCATCTCCCACCGGGGCACCCGGGGCATCAACAGCACCCAGCCCGGCTACCCTCCCCTGGTCTGGGCCGGTGGTCGCAATGTGGCCGCAGCTGAAAACGGGCGCGGCGGCCATATCTTTATTGATCCCGAGAGCTTGTTGCTCTGGGACCCGGAGACGATCTTCATCGATGCCGGCAGCCTGGAGCAGGTACGGGAAGATTACCGGCGTAATCCCGGCTACTACCGCGCCTTAAGTGCCGTCCGCCGGGAGCGGGTTTTTCTGGTGATGCCCTACAACTTTTATCACACCAATATCGAAATCGCCTATGCCAACGCCTATTTCATCGGCCAGACCCTCCACCCGCAGCGGTTTAACGAGATCGACCCCGCCGCCAAAGCCGATGAGATTTTCCAGCACTTTATCGGCTTGCCGGCCTACGAGGCGTTAAAGGGGGAATACCACGGTTTCGGCCGGGTTCGGTTCGGGGAGCGGGATATTGAGCTGCGCTGATGATCGCATCGGCCGCCAGTACCAGCAGCTGCTCCGACAAAAGGGGCTGGCCGTGCTGCTGGGCGGCGGCCTGGCGCTGCTGGCTTTCTCTTCCCTGAAGACCGGTTCGCTGCCCCTGACTTGGGGAGAGATCATGGCCGTTCTTCTCGATCCGGAAGCGGACGCCCGGGCCGCTCATGTAATCCAGCAGATCCGGCTGTCCCGCACGGTGGCCGCTCTGCTGGCCGGAGGCGGCCTGGGGCTGGCCGGGGTGATAATGCAGAATGTGCTCAAAAACCCCCTGGCCTCGCCTTTTACCATCGGCGTTTCTCAGGGGGCCGCCTGTGGGGCCGCCTTCGCCATTATCATTCTCGGGGCCGGCACGATCCAGCAGGACGGGAATACGGGGTTTCTCGCCGGCTCTTCCCTGGTGGTGCTCTCCGCTTTCGGCGGGGCGATCCTGGCGGTGGGCTTTATTCTGGTACTGGCCTCGCTGGAGGGAGTCAGCACCGAGGCGGTGATCCTGGCGGGGGTGGCGCTTTCCGCCTTTTTCGGGGCCGCCACCATGCTGCTACAATATTTTGCCGACGATCTGCAACTGGCCGCCTCGGTCTTCTGGACCTTCGGTGATCTGGGCAAGGCCGGTTGGGCGGAAAACGCCTTGATGGCGGCGGCCTTTATCCCGCCGCTGCTCTATTTCGTGGCCGGACGCTGGAATTTCAACGCCTTGCAGTGGGGGGACGAGGTGGCGGCCAGCCTCGGCATCCGGGTAAAACGGCTGCGGGTGATCGCCATGCTGCTGGCGGCCCTGACCGTGGCGGTCAGTACCTCCTTTCTCGGCATTATCGGCTTTATCGGCCTGATGGCCCCCCATTTGGCCCGACCCCTGGTGGGCAACGACCATCGTTTCCTGATTGCCGCCTCGGTGCTGATGGGCGCCCTGCTGCTGCTGGCCTCGGACATCATCGCCCGCACTCTGCTGGCTCCGGTGGTGCTACCGGTGGGCATCATTACCTCCTTTGCCGGGGCGCCGCTCTTCCTCTATCTGCTGATCTGCCGGAGGCGCAACTGAGTTATGCTGGTGCTTGATAGAATCTCCTTTTCTTTCAAAGGCGCCGAAGTTTTGCGCGAGATCGGTTTTGCCCTGCAACCGGGGCGATTGGTGGCCCTGCTGGGGATCAACGGGGCGGGCAAATCGACTCTGCTACGGACGATCAACGGCCTGTTGCCGCCCCAGCAAGGGACGGTGCTGATCGACGATATTCCCTTAACCCGGCTCAGCGGCCGGGAGGTGGCCCGGCGGGTCGGATACCTGCCGCAAAAAAGCAACGGCACCGCCGTCTGCACCGTCTTCGATGCCGTCCTGCTGGGCCGCAAGCCCCATTTTAGCGGCAGCCCGGCCGCCAGGGATCTCAAACTGGTGGAACAGACCCTGCACACCATGGGGTTGGAACGCCTGGCCCTGCGCGATACCAGCCGGCTTTCCGGCGGCGAGCTCCAGCGGGTAATGATCGCCCGAGCCCTGGTGCAGGAACCCAGGGTGCTGCTGCTCGATGAGCCGATCAACCACCTCGATATCAAAAACCAACTGGCGACCATGTCCCTGCTCAAACGGCTGACCACCGAGCTGAACCTGGTCACCGTGGTGGTGCTCCACGATCTCAGCGCCGCCCTCCGCTTCGCCGACCGCTTCGTCCTGTTGCAGGATGGCCGCCTGTACGCTTGCGGCGACCGCCGGGTGATGAACGAGACCGCCATGCGCGAGGTCTTCGGCATGGAGGCGCTGATCCGTGAAGTGGAAGGCATCCCGGTGGTCCTTCCCCTGGCCCCCTGCACCCCGTAAAGCGCAGAACAGGGCCGCACCGGCGACATTCCCAGATGGCGTCAGTTATTGAGCAGCCCCGCTTGGTGTATCGATAAAACCGATGATATTGTTCAGTTTAATCAATATTAACTATTAGACAAGCGGCGGCAAGCAAGGCATAGTTGTTGCCGTTTTGCTTTGTCCGGCTGTTCCCGGGCAGTCACCCCTATTACCTGGAGAATCGATTTTGCAATTTTTCATTTCCCATTGCTGAGCAAGCCAATCCGCCCCGGTTCGGGGCGGTAACCAAAGCTGTTGTTCAGCCGGCCTTCGCCTCCCCCCTCTTTTCTGATCTCTCTCTTCCTGCGGATCAAGGCCGGGAGGTGCACCGGCCCCACAGTCATCCGGAGGAATATAAAATGAACGCTCCCCAATCCGGGAAAAGTGAAGCCGACGCCACCAGGGTCTCATCCGGCTCGGTGCTGGTAGTCGGCGGCGGGGTGGCCGGGGTTCAGGCCGCCCTCGACCTCACCGAACTCGGTTTCAAAGTCTATCTGATCGAAAAGAGCGGGGCCATCGGCGGGGTAATGGCCCGACTGGACAAGACCTTTCCCACCAACGACTGCTCACTCTGCATCCTCGTCCCCAAGCTGGTGGAGGCGGGCCGCGATCCCAATATCGAAATCCTCACCCTCTCGGAATTGGTCGAGCTGACCGGTGAGCCGGGCAATTTCACCGCCCGCATCCGCAAGCAGCCCCGCTACATCGACGAGGAGGTCTGCACCGGCTGCGGCCAATGCACCCTCTACTGCCTCAAGCAGATCGGCAACGACTTCAACGAAAACCTGGAGCGCAACCACGCCGCCCATATCGACTACTCCCAGGCGGTGCCCGCCTCCTACTATATCGACGCCAAGGCCTGCCTGCGGCTCAATTACGAGACCTGCGGCCTCTGCGCCGTTGCCTGCCGGGCCGGGGCGATCCGTTTCGACGACCGCGAGAAGGTGCTGGATCTGAAAGTGGGGGCGGTGGTGCTGGCCCCGGGTTTCGGCCGGATCAGCGACGAGGTTATGGCCCGTTACGGTCTGGGCAGATTTCAGGATGTGATCACCGCCTTTGAGCATGAACAGCTGATGTGCGCCTCCGGCCCCACCGGCGGCGAGATTCTTCGGCTTTCCGACCGGAAGCACCCCAAGAAAATCGCCTTCATCCAGTGCATCGGCTCCCGTAACGAGAATTGCGGCAACAACTATTGCTCCTCGGTCTGCTGCATGTACGCGATCAAACAGGCGACCTTGGCCCGCGAGCATGATCCGGAGTGCGAAATCACCCTCTTTTACATGGATATCCGCACCCACGGCAAAGGCTTTGACGCGGCCCGGGAGCGGGCGGTACGGGAAGGAAACTTCCGGGTGATCTACGCCCGGCCGCCCCGGGTGGAGGATGTTTTCGGCGGCGGCCTGCTCCTTACCTGGGCCACCGAATCCGGCCAGCATTTGAGCGAAAAATTCGGTCTGGTGGTGCTCTCCCAGGGGCTTGAGTCCCCCGACGGGGCGGCGGAACTGGCCCAGGCCGCCGGGATCGATCTCAACGAATACCTTTTTGCCAAAACCGCCATCAACACCCCGCTGGCCACCAGCCGGCCCGGAGTTTATGTAATCGGGGCCTTCCAGGGGCCGAAAGATATCCCCGACTCGGTTACCCAGGCCGGCGGGGTCGCGGCCCTCTGCGCCGGGCAACTGGTCAGCGGCCGGGGCAGCGAAACGATCAAGGCCGTCTTCCCGGAGGAACGGGAGATCAGCGCCGAGGAGCCGCGAATCGGGGTCTTTGTCTGCCACTGCGGGATCAACATCGGCGGGGTGGTCAAGGTGCCCTCGGTGGCCGAGTACGCCCGCTCCTTGCCGGGGGTGGTCTATGCCACCGACAACCTCTACTCCTGCTCCCAGGATAGCCAGAAGCTGCTGATCGAGACCATCCAGCAGCACCGGCTCAACCGGCTGGTGGTGGCGGCCTGCACCCCCCGCACCCACGAGCCGCTTTTCCAGGCCACCATGCGCGAGGCGGGCTTGAACCGTTCGCTTTTCGAGATGGCCAACATCCGCGACCAATGTTCCTGGGTTCACATGCACGAGCCCGAAGCGGCCACCGAAAAGGCCAAGGACGCGGTGCGGATGGCAGTGGCCAAGGCGCACCATCTCACCGCCCTTGCAGAGCAACAGTTGCCGGTGACCCCCTCGGCCCTGGTGGTGGGTGGGGGGCTGGCCGGGATGAGCGCCGCCCTCGCCATTGCCGAGCAGAGTTTTGAAGTGACCCTGGTGGAGCGGGAACCGGAGTTGGGGGGCCGAACGGTGCTGCTCACCGCCGACCGTTTCGGCCATGATCCCCGCCAGAGGATGGCGGAGATGGTTGCCGCCGTCCGGCAGCATCCCAAAATCACCGTCCATACCAAGGCGGAGATCGCGGCGGTCTCCGGTTATGTGGGTAACTTCACCACCACCGTGGCCACCGATCAGGCCAGCATCGTGGTCAACCACGGGGTAATGGTCATCGCCACCGGCGGGCGGCCGTATGCGCCAAGCCAGTATCATTACGGCCAGTCGCCCAGGATTCTCACCCAGCTCGAACTGGAAAAGAAGCTGGCCGGTAAGCAGCCCTTGGCCAAAAACGCAAGCCAAGTGGTGATGATCCAGTGCGTCGGTTCTCGCGGCGAGGATCTTGCCTATTGCAGCCGGGTCTGCTGCGGCCAGGCCCTTAAAAACAGTTTGCGCCTCAAGAAGCTGCGGCCGGAGCTGGCAATCACCGTCCTCTACCGCGATATGCGCTCCTACGGCTTCCTGGAAGACGACTACCGGGCGGCCCGGCAGGCGGGGGTGATCTTCACCCGTTATCAGGTGGAGCAAAAACCGGAGGTGACCATTGGCAAGGGCGGCAAGGGCAGCGCGGTCAAGGTTCGCTACCACGACCCGCTGCTGGCCGAAGAGGTGGAGCTTGCCGCCGATCTCCTGGTGCTCTCGGTGGGTATTGTCCCGGAAGAGCCAACCACCCTGGCCAGGATGCTCAAAGTGCCGGTGACCGCCGAGAAGTTTTTCCTCGAAGCCCACGTCAAGCTCCAGCCGGTGGATCTGCCGGTGGACGGCACCTACGTCTGCGGCCTGGCCCATTCGCCCCGCAGCATGGACGAGACCATCGCCCAGGCCCAGGCGGCGGCCGGCCGGGCCTGCCATCCCCTGGCCCGGGGCTCGATCACCCCGGCCCCCATCGTTTCGAAAGTCGATCCGGAAAAGTGCATCGGTTGCGGTGTCTGCGAGGCCTTTTGTCCCTACAAGGCGATCGTTATTTACAAGGAAGAGAAGAGCCGCAAGGCCCGGACGCTTACCGCCTCCTGCAAGGGCTGCGGGGTCTGCGCGGCCCGCTGCCCGACCATGGCCATCGACATGGGCCGTTTCACCTTTGACGGAATCATGGCCCAGATCCACGCCTTCGGCGAAGGAGTTCAATCATGAGCGAGATCTACCAACCGAAAATCCTCGGTTTTTTGTGCAACTGGTGTTGCTACACCGCCGCCGATTCGGCCGGGGTCGGCCGTTACCAGTATCCCCCCAATCTGCGGGTGATCCGGATGATGTGTACCGGCCGCCTCGACCCCCCCTTTCCTTTAGAGGGGCTGGCCACCGGCGCCGACGGCATCTTTGTCGGCGGCTGCCATCCCGGCAAATGCCATTACATCGACGGCAACTACCACGCCCTGGTCTCCGCCGCCCTGGTCCACGAAACCCTGACCCGGCTGGGGGTGAACAAGGATCGTTTCCTGATCGAATGGGCCTCGGCCGCCGAGGGGCCGAATTTTGTCAAGATCATCACCGCTTTCACTAAACGGATGACGGAACTCGGACCGTTGGGCGTCTCGGAAGGGCTCAATCCGGGGGAGTTGCGGGCCAGCTTGGCAACGGCGGCTGAAACAGCCCGGGGCCGCAAAGTGAGAACCGGCCTGATCAACGCCGCAAAAGAGATGATGAAGGGCAGCGATTTTTCCCGCAAGACCATCGCCGGTCTGGTGACGGACAAGTGCGCCAAGGCCTTGGATGAACTTATCACCGCAGCAGATTAATCAACCGTAATCAAAGGAGAAAACCATGCTAACCGTAACCGAATCGGCAGTAAGTAACTTCAAAGAGTATCTGAACCAAAACAACCTGACTGATTCCTCGATCCGGGTGATGCTGCAAAGCAGTTGCGCAGGTCCGGGGCTGGGCCTGGGGCTGGATGAGAAAACAGCGGATGACCAGCTCTTCGAACAGGACGGCCTCACCTTTCTGGTGGCTGACGGCATTTTTGCCGCCACCGGAGCGATCACGGTCGATTTCGTCAAAGAATCCTCGGGTTGCGGTTGCAGCGGGGGCGGCGGCTTCAGTGTCACTTCGGAAAAACCGCTGGTCGGCGGCGGCTGCGCAGACTCCTGTTCATCCGGCTCCTGTGGTTGCTGAGAGCAATCACTAACCCCCAAAAGCGACCCTGTCAATTTCTGCTCCGGCTCGGCTCCAACAATGGGATGTCGGCCTGGAAGGAGACGGGACGGACGGTGGCGGACAAATAGTCCTTACGGAAAATACAACGTAACAGGAGGATTGAAGATGAGTACAGAAAATTTTACAGTCAGACCCTATCCGGAAATGTGGGCGGCCCTGGAGATGGATGTGCCACGTTTCGACAAGGCGCGCCAGATGCTGGGCGAGGTCTATGGCAAGCTGTTTCTCAGCCAGGCGAACCGCCCGCAACGGATGACCTATTTCGATGAGATGATCGCCGAGATCTTCGGGCGCCGGGTCGAGGAGTTACTGGCCGCCAAAAAAGAGGGCAGGCCGGTGGTGGGCACCTTCTGTGTCTATATACCCGGAGAGATCGTCGTCGCGGCCGGCGGGATCTGTGTCGGCCTCTGCGGCGGCTCGCAGGGCTCGGTGCCGGATGCGGAGAAGATACTCCCCCGCAACATCTGCCCGATGGTGAAATCGGCCTACGGCTTCAAGGCGGGCCGGATCTGCCCCTATTTCCAGGCGGTGGATTTCGTCTATGGCGAAACCACCTGCGATGCCAAGAAAAAGACCTGGGAACTTCTCGACCGGCTGGTGCCCACCCATGTCATGGAAATTCCCCAGATGAAGCGGGCCCGGGACAGAACCATGTGGCTGGAAGAGGTCCGGGATTTCAAGACAAAGGTTGAAGATGTTTGCCAGGCAACCATTTCCGCAGACCAACTGGCCGGGGCCATCCGGGTGATCAACGACAAACGCCGGGCGCTCCAGCGGCTTACCGCCCTCAGGGCCGCCAATCCGGCTCCGATCAGCGGCAAGGATGCCCTGCTCATCGAACAGATAGCCTTTTACGACGAGCCGGTCCGCTTTGTCCGGGAGGTCAATCTCCTTTGCGACGAGCTTGACCAACGGGTCAAGAACCTTGAGGGGGTGACGCCTGATTCTGCTCCCCGGGTAATGGTTTCCGGCGTTCCCATGGCCCTGCCTAACTGGAAGGTGCATAATCTGGTGGAGAGCGCCGGCGCGGTGGTGGTGGGCGAGGAGTCCTGTATCGACAGCCGCTATTTCAAGGATCTGATCGACGAAAAAGAGACCACCATGGATGGCCAGCTTGAGGCCCTCACCGATCGTTACATGCAGATCGACTGCTCCTGTTTTACCCCCAACGATGAGCGGATTGAGCAGGTTCTCAAGGAGTATCGCGCTTCCGGGGCCCGGGGGATGCTCCATTACTCGCTCCAGTTCTGCCACACCTACAACACCGAGGAGATCAAAATCCTCGAGGCGTGCGAAAAGGAGAAGATCCCCTATCTCTCCATCGAATCGGACTATTCGCCCGAGGACGTGGGGCAGTTGCAGACTCGCATCGAGGCTTTCCTCGAGCAGATCAGGGGGTAGCCGTGCTGGTTGGCATTGATCTTGGTTCCCGCACCATCAAGCTGGCGGTCATCCGTGACGGTCACCTGGTTGACCAGCAACTGGCTGAAAGCGGCTTTGACTCCTACGGCCAATCCATGGCCATGCTTGGCCGATACACGCCGCGGCGGGTGGTGGCCACCGGCTATGGTCGCCACCTGGCCCAAAAAACATTTTGCCCAGGAGGTGATCACCGAGATCAAGGCCCATGCCATCGGAGCCCGCCATTTTTTCCCGGATTGTACCACCGTGGTCGATATCGGCGGCCAGGATTCCAAGGTCATCGCGCTGAACGAAGAGGGGCGAGTGGTAAATTTTCAGATGAACGACAAATGCGCCGCCGGTACCGGTCGCTTTCTGGAGATCATGGCCGCCACCCTCGGCTTCCGCCTGGAGGAGTTCGGCCCGGCGGCGCTGGAATCGGAAACAGAGGTCGCCATCAACAACATGTGTACGGTTTTTGCCGAATCCGAGGTGATCTCCATGAAAAATCAGGGTGTTCAGCCGCGGGATATTGCCAGAGGGGTACACCTCTCCGTGGTGGGGAGGCTGGTCGGGATGCTGAATCGGGTCGGCTGCGGTCGGCAGGTGGTCTTCTCCGGCGGTGTAGCCCGCAACCCCTGTATGGTTCATCTGCTCCAGGAGCGGCTGGACGATGTGCAGGTGGTGACCCCCCCGGCACCCGATATCGTGGGCGCCATCAACGCGGCCATTCACGCCGGCAGGAACGATTAAAAGAGTGAGTGAGTTATGCCGACCTGGAAGCTGAAAATCGACGATGAGCTTCTGTTTCACCATCTCTGCGCGAAGTGCGACCAACGCATGGCTGATGGACTTCTCAAGGCCGATTGGGTCAAAATTCGTGATAACGAACCGGTGGTTTGCGGCGAATGCAGCAGAAAATGCGGCCTCACTGTCCGGGCGCTATGGGGCGCGGATGAAAAGAGTCGTTACGCGGTCTGCGCGCAATGCGCGGAGCTGCCCACCTGCCCTTTGCAGGGGCGTTATTACTGTTGATACTCCCTTGCTTCGTCGGTGACTGCACGAATTTGGTAAAAAATGACTTTTCTTCAGCTATTCCCGGACCGTCACGATTGACAGCCTGAAAGTTGATTTTGTTGCCGACAAGAGGCCCAATACCCAAAAAACGACCTCAAGCGGCGGAGAATTAGCCTGAAATTGTTTGCCATC
>DSDS01000189.1 GCA_011048585.1 Desulfurivibrio alkaliphilus
TTGCTCCGGGTTTCCTTGAGCAGGGGGATCCCATCCCAGGGAAAGAAACGGGTGGCGGAACTCTCCAGACGGGAAAAGGCGGTGTCCCCGCCCAGAAAGCCCCCGGCGTGTTTCAGGCCGATATCGAAAATCGAACCGCGGGTGGGGTCGATGCGGTTATTGAGGGTGTCCCGCACCAGGCCCAGGCGCAGAAAACTGTTCGCATGGAGGTCAATGGAGTCGGTGATCGCCCGGGGGGCGCCCAGTCTGATGTCACTGAGGGTACTGTCCTCATAACCGTAGCCCCAGTAGAGATTCCACTTTTCCCCCAGGGGATAGCCGAAGCGCAGGGCGCCTCCGGTGGATTCCTTGGTATAATCGATGTACTCCCTTTCCCAGTTGTACAGGTCAATACCGAAGAGCAGCTTGGAGTCGGCCAGCCGGGGCTCGGTGAAGCTCAGGTTGTAGTGGGTGGCGTTGGCGCTAAGATCGGCCTGCAGGGAGAGCCGCTGACCCTTGCCCATGAAGTTGTCCTGGCTGATCTGGCCCATGAACATCAGCTTATCCATGGAGCTGTAGCCCGCCCCGATGCTGAAGGTGCCGGTGGGCTTCTCCTTGACCTCGATCTGGAGATCCATCAGGTCGTCCCGCATCAGGGCCGGCTCGGGCCGGACATCGATATCCTCGAAGAAGTCCAGCTGCTGCAGGCGTTCCATGCTTTTTCGGATGGCGGAGGTATCCAGAACGCCTCCCTCCTGCACCCGGATCTCCCGGCGGATCACCTTGTCCCGGGTACGGGTGTTGCCGCGAATGGTGATGCGGTTGATGTGTACCAGGGCGTTTTTTTCCAGCTGGAAAACCACGTCGACTTGCCGGGTCTGATCGTCGCGGCTGACCATGGGTTCAACTTCGGCAAAGGCGTAGCCATCCTGGGCGTAGCGGTCGCTTATGCGCATCATGTCGTCCCGCAGCACCTGGCGGCTGAAGTACTCCTCCCCCCGTAGCTTGATCAGTGCCAGCAACTCCTCCTCCGGGGCGATCAGCTCCCCCCGCAGTCCGATCTCCCCCACCGTGAAGCGCTCACCCTCCTCGATATTGAAGGTGATGAAGAGCCGGTTGTCCTCCCGGCTGATCTCCGGGGCCCCGACCCGGGCGTCGATGAAGCCCTGGTTGTGGTAGAAGGCGGCGATCCGGGCCCGGTCCTGCTCCAGGATGTCGGTCTGGAGCCGGCCGGAGCGGGTGAGCCAGGAGAAGAGTCCCTTGGTCTTGGTGGTCATTACCTTGCGGATCGCCCGGGGGCGGAAGGAGTCATTGCCGGTGAAGTTGATCCGTTTGATATAGATCCGCTCCCCTTCCTCGATCTCAAAACGGACATCGACCAGACCGGCGGCGGTTTCGGTCGTTGTCGAGGTCACTTGGCTGTTGTGGTAGCCCTTCTCCTTGTAAAGCTGGATAATGCTCTCCTCGGCCTGGTGTACCAGTCGGGTGTTGATGATGGTGTTGGGCAGCACCGCGATCACTTCCCGAATGTCACTCTCCTTGAGTTTCCGGTTGCCGCTGATGAGTACCTGGCCGATCACCGGTTTTTCGGTGACGACAAAGGTCAGTTTGGTGCCGGTCGCGCCCTCCTCAGCCAGCACCTGGATATCGTCAAAAAAACCCATGGCGAAGATCGCCTTGATGTCTTCCTGGATCCTGGTGGGCTCGAGGTGTTCGCCGGCCTTGCTGGAAACCCGGCGCAGGATTGCCCCGGAGCCGGTCTTGACGTTGCCCTCGATATGGATCGCGCTGATCAGGTCCGCCGCCGGGGCCGGGGGCAGAATCTTACGGCTCAGCTCCTTAAGGCCGGGGCCAAGCTGGTCCGGGGACGCGGCCCGGCCGGAAAAATAGCGGACCGGCTCCTCCCGGTTGAGATCGAAAAGGCTAAGATCGATGCTGAGCTGCTCGCCCAGGCGGGTCAGAGTCCCGGCCGCCAGATAACGGATATGGCTTGGCCACTCCAGGGCCTGGAGAGCCGGGAGGGAGGGAGGCCAGCCGCCGGGGGCCCTCAGCAGTTCGGCCACCCTGGCCCGGTCGGCCAGACCGCTTCCCAGCTCTTGGAGAATGGCCGTCAGGGCGGTATCGCTTTCGGTCGCCAACTCCTCCTCCCCGGCGGGGGCCAGAATCTGCAGGGGCAGAAACAGGGTGTTGGCCGGAGTTGGTTCCGCCGCGGCTGCAATCGGCAGCGACCAGACAAACAGCAGGACTAAGAGCTGGCAAAAGAGGCGGCGGGTGATCTGGCGAAGAGATAAGGAGTTGGGTGCGATCTTAAACAAGCAGCCGGGCCAGATTTGCGGCTTCATGGGGTACCTGATGGGTTGATTTATATTGCGCTGAACTCCGGGCAACCGGCCGGGAGCGGAATCGGAAATCCTTAGCAGGCATCACTTCTGCTGTCAAGGGCCAAGATATTAGAGCGAGGGCAGCTGGTCGGCGGAGATCTCCCGCAGGCTGCCCCCTTCCAGACGCAGCACCCGATGCAGACGGGCGGCCAGCCGATAGTTATGGGTCACCATCACCAGGGCCAGCCCCAGATCCCGGTTCAGTTCCCGGAGTAGCTCAAAAACGGCCTCGCCGGTTTTGGGGTCCAGGTTGCCGGTGGGCTCATCGGCCAGCAGGAGCCGGGGCCGCATGATCAGGGCCCGGGCGATGGCCACCCGTTGCTGCTCCCCCCCCGAAAGTTCCCCCACCCGGTGGGTGGTACGGGCCGCCAACTGTACCCGCTCCAGCAGATCAACGGCCCGCTCGCGGGCCGCCCGGGGGGGCAGTCCGGCGATCAGCCCGGGGAGCATCACGTTTTCCAGGGCGGAAAACTCCGGCAGCAGATGATGGAACTGGAAAATGAAACCGATGGTCCGGTTGCGAAAGGCGGCCAACTGGTCGGAAGATTGGGCGAAAACGTCGCGGCCCTGGTACAGGACCCGGCCCTGGGAGGGGCGGTCCAAGGTGCCCAGAATATGGAGCAGGGTGGTCTTGCCGCTGCCGGAACTACCCACCACCGCAATGGTCTCCCCGGCGGCGATCCGCAGGTCGGTACCCCGCAAAACCTCCAGGGAGGAAGGGGGGGGGAAGCGCTTGCCGAGTTGTTGCAACTCCAGCAGCGGAGCGGCGGTGTCGGTCTGGCGGTCGAGTTTATTCATAACGCAAGGCCACGGCGGGATCGATTCGGGCCGCCCGCCAAGAGGGGTAGATGGTGGCGGCAAAGGTGATCAAAACCGCGGCCCCGGCGATGAGGCTCACATCCAGGGGCAGTACCTGGACCGGCAGGGTGGAGATCGGGTAGATCTCCGGCAGCTCGATAAAGTGGTAGCGGCTCAGGATCTCGCACAGCGACAGGCCGGTGGCCACCCCCAGGCCGGTCCCCACCAGGCCGATCACCAGTCCTTCATACATAAAGATTCGCATGATGCTGCCGTTGGTGGCGCCCATTGCCTTCAATATGGCGATATCCTTGGTTTTTTCCATCACCACCATGATCAGGGTACTGACGATGTTGAAGGCGGCCACCATCACCACCAGGGTCATGATCACCGACAGGGCCGCTTTTTCCAGGGCCAGGGCGGAGAAGATGTTGCGGTTCATGTTCATCCAGTCCCGGGCGCTGTAGGTTGGTCCCAGTTCGCGGTTGATCTGGGCGGCGATCCGGTCGGCCCGGTTGATGTCATGCACCCGCACCTCCAGGCCATGCACCGTCTCCCCCAGGTCCATGAAGTCCCGGGCGGTGGCTAGATCGAGATAGGCCAGGGAGGAGTCGTATTCGTACATTCCCGAGGCGAAAATCCCCACCACCCGGACGGTTTTGATTTTGGGTAGCACCCCCATGGGGGTCAAAGGGCCGGCGGCGGAGATCAGCTTAACCCGCTCGCCCACCAGCACCCCCAGGTGGGAGGCCAGATCCTTGCCCAGGATAATTCCCGGGGCCTGGCGGCTGCCCGACGGCACCGCCAGATCGGTCAAGGCCCCTACCTCCAGGTATTCGGTCAGCTTCAGCACCTGGTTGACCGTTTCGGGATCGACTCCGCGGATGATGGCGCCGGTACCTCCCACCCCGCCGGTGATCATGGCCTGGCCGTAGATATAGGGAGTAACGCCGGTTACTCCGGCAATTCCGGCGATCCGGGCGGCGGCGTCGGGGTAGTCGCTCAGTTCCACCCCGGGCCGCTGGACCACGATATGGGAGTTGATTCCCAGAATCTTATCCCGAAACTCGGCGGTAAATCCGGTCATCACCGCCAGCACCACGATCAGGGCCGCCACCCCCACCAGGACTCCGGCCACCGAGATCAGCGAAATCAGGGAGATAAATCCCTTGCTGCGCTTGGCCTTCAGGTAGCGCCGACTGACAAACCACTCGAAACCCATGCTACTTTTTTTCCGGTCGCAGATGGGGGAAGAGAATAACGTCACGGATTGAGGGGGCGTCGGTGAGCAGCATCACCAGCCGGTCGATGCCGATCCCTTCCCCGGCCGCCGGCGGCATGCCGTATTCCAGGGCCCGGAGGAAATCGTCATCCAGCTCGGGAAAGACCTCCTCGTCGGCTCCCCGCTCGGCGATCTGCTTCTCCAGGCGCTGGCGTTGATCATCGGGATCGTTGAGCTCGCTGAAGGCGTTGGCGATCTCCCGGCCGGTTACGAAAAGCTCGAAACGGTCCGTTATCTCGGGGTTGTCGGCGTTGCGCCGGGCCAGGGGTGAGACCTCGGTGGGGTAAGCGGTGATGAAGGTGGGGTCGATCAGCCGCTCCTCCACCAGCAGCTCGAAAAGCTCGGTCTTGACCTTGCCGATTCCGGCCTGGGGTTGCAGCTCGACCCCCTTGCTCAAGGCCAGTTTTTTCAGGGCCGCGAAATCGCTCAGCAGCTCCCGGGACAGGCCGCCCACCTTTTCCAGGGCTTCATCCATGGTATAGCGGCGCCAGGGGGGGGCCAGATCCACCTCTCGGCCCTGATAGCTGATCTGCATGGTGCCGCAGACCTCCATGGCCACCCAGGAGATCATCTCTTCGGTCAGCTCCATCATATCCTCGTGGGTGGCGTAGGCCTGATAGAACTCCAGCATGGTGAACTCGGGGTTGTGGCGGGTGGAGAGTCCCTCATTTCTGAAGTTACGGTTGATCTCAAAGACCCGCTCAAAGCCCCCCACCAGCAGCCGTTTCAGGTAAAGCTCCGGGGCGATGCGCAGATAGAGGTCCATCCCCAGGGCGTTGTGGTGGGTTTTGAAGGGCTTGGCGGTGGCCCCGCCGGCGATGGGTTGCATCATCGGGGTTTCCACCTCGAGAAATCCCCGATTGGTGAGAAAATCCCGGACCAGGCGGATGATCTCCACCCGCTTGCGAAAGGTGTCGCGAACCTCGGGATTGACCATCAGGTCCACGTAG
Source organism: Desulfurivibrio alkaliphilus (assembly GCA_011048585.1). GTDB lineage: Bacteria > Desulfobacterota > Desulfobulbia > Desulfobulbales > Desulfurivibrionaceae > Desulfurivibrio > Desulfurivibrio alkaliphilus_A. The sequence goes on from DSDS01000189.1 coordinate 5,391, forward strand.
CGCCGCCGGTAGCGGGTTTCGATATCGGTGAGGCCGTGGAATTTCTCCGGCAGGGGCAGCAGTGATTTGGTCAGCAGTTTCAGGGAGAGGGCCTGGATGGTGACCTCGCCGGTCTTGGTCCGGAACAGCGGCCCGGTGAAGGCGGCGATATCGCCGATATCCAGTTTTTTGAAGATGGCATAGGCGGCATCCCCCACTTCGTCCCGCTTGACATGAACCTGGATTCGGCCGGTGCCGTCCTGGAGGTGCAGGAAGGCGGCCTTGCCGAAACGGCGCAGGGCCATGATCCGTCCGGCCACCGACATAGTGCCGGCGCTCAGGGGGGTGTCGTGGTCGAAATCGTCGGCCGGCAGCAGGTCGATGATCCGATGGCCGGGCTTGAAGTCGTTGGCATAGAGGGTGATTCCCTCCTTGGCCAGTTCGCCGGCCTTCTGGCGGCGCTGGGCGATGATCTGGTTGCTATCTTCCATGGTTTTCGCTGGTTCCGTCTTTATCTTAAAAAGGGATGGTTTGTTCTAGCGAGAGTATTTGCCGCGCAGAATCGAGGAAACTTCGCTGGTTAAGGCCAAAACCCGGCCGGCGGCCTCCAGGCTCAGGGAGCCGGTGCCGCAACTGGGGGTGATCAGGCTGCGGTTTAGGATCCGGGGCAGATCCCAGCGGTTGTCGGTCAGTTGCCCGGCCTGTTCCTCCCAGCGGGCAACCAGGGCCGGGGCCGTCTCCCGGGCAATCTGCTCCTCCTCGGCGGTGGGGACCAGGCCCCAGGCGATGATGCCGCCCCGCTCAAGAAAGGCATGGAGGGCGGCGCGGCTACCGATGAGGCGTTCGAAGTAACTGTAGGCATCGAAACTCAGGATGTCGAGCTTTAAGGAGAGCAGGAAGTCCCAGTCGGTATTGGCGCAGACATGGATGCCGGCCAGGCCGCCCGCCCCGTGCACCGCCGCGATCACCTCGTTGAGATCGCCGCCGATCTCGGCCAATGAAACAGTGATATAGGATGAGGAGCCCAGACCGGCCAGGGCCGGCTCATCGAGGAAGATCAGCACCGGCACCCCGAGGGCGGCCAGAAAACGGGTCTGCCAGGCGGCCTTCATGGCCAGGCCCTTGACCACTACTTCATGCAGAGCCTGATCGTACCAGGCGTCCTGCTGGTTTTCATCCTTGAGGCCGGTCAGCAGGGTGAAGGGGCCGGTGATCTGGCCCTTAACCGCGCGCAGTCGGGTTTGAGGCCCGGCCTGGAGACGTTCCCGCAGGTGGTACAGGCCGGGAACCCGCTCCGGGCTGCCGGCAAAGAGGGGGCTTTCCAGTCGTCGGGGGTCCTCGCCGGCGGCCAGATACTCCTCGAAAAAGGCCAACTGGCGCTCGGGGAAATCGGGGGCGCTGCTCCGGAAAAAGGTGCGGTCATGCTCCTGGCGGAAACCCGGCAGGTTTTCAGAAAACTGGCGCAGCATTCCCCCCTCGGCGGGATTGCCCGGCAACTGCGGCCAAAGGGGAATCTCCGGGGTGTGGGTCAGAATCAGGTCCAGGGCCTGGTCATAGTCGTGGAGGGGTAAGCTGCCGATCAGGGTAGCGTTACCCGCCGGCAAAAAGGGCGCTTCCTCGCTCATGGGAAAATATCCGTTTGATTTCCGTGTCAATGATGACGGTGATGGTCGCCATTGTGGCGACGGCAGCCGAATAGCTAGCAATAATACGGTGAAAAGTCAATCTGATTCAGCTGCGTCCGCGTGGCCATCCGGTGGCATCACGCTTGACGGCATGGGTAAAGTTGAGTAACATCAAAAGGTTTTTTTGCGCCCGCGAGAGTGGCGGAACTGGCAGACGCACTGGACTTAGGATCCAGCGGGCAACCATGGGGGTTCGACTCCCCCCTCTCGCACCAGTTTGTTGCCACGGTTTTTTGCCTAAAATCTTACCAACCCAATACAGACAGGAAGGAAATATGGAAGTTCGCGTCGAGGAAGTAGGTTCGCTCACCCGGAGATTGGAGGTGGTTTTGCCCAGCGAGATGGTGACCAGGGAGCTGGAGGCCGCCTACGACAAGCTCAAGGGAGAGATCAACCTTAAGGGTTTTCGCAAGGGCAAGGTGCCACGCAAGGTGCTGGAAAAGAATTACGGTCCCAAGGTGGAGTACGATGTGGCCGATCGTCTGATCCAGGAGACCTATTTTGATGCCCTGGAGGAGGTCAAGCTTGACGCGGTGGTCCATCCCGAGGTGCGGGAACATCGCTTCCAGGATGACGGCACCTTTTTCTATCAGGCCGAGGTCGATGTCCGGCCGGTTTTCGAGTTGGTGGAGTACAAGGGGGTCGAGGTTGAGATGCCCGAGCTGGTGGTGACTGACCAGGATATCGAGGCCGAGCTGGAAAAGTTGCGGCGGGAGATGGCTCCCCTCCGCAGTGTAACCGATCGGGAGATCGCCAACGGTGATATCGCGGTGATCGACTTCGAGGCCTATGACCAGGGCGTGTTGATGAAGCATGTCGGGGGCAAGGATTATTCGGTGGATGTGGGCAGCGGTCAGGTGGGCCCCGAATTCGAGGAGAAGCTGGTCGGGCTCAAGGCGGGCCAGGAGGCCACGGTGTCCATCGATTTTCCCGCCGGCTTCTCCAATCCCATCCTGGCCGGTAAAAAGATCGAGTTCAGGATCGTGGTCAAGGAGGTTAAGGAGCGGGTGATGGCCGAGTTGGATGATGAGTTTGCCAAGGATGTGGGCGAGGGGTTCGCCTCCCTGGCGGATCTGCGCAGCCATCTCCGGGAGCAGCGGCTTAAGGCCATGGAGGAGCGGCAACGGGGCGACCTGGTCGATCGGGTGATGGCCGAAATTCTTAAAAGGCATGAGTTTGAAGTGCCGCCGCGGCTGGTGGCCCATGAGATCAGCGCCATGATCAAGGAGCTGGAGGACAACTTGGAAAATCGGGGCCTGAGCCTGGAGGCGGCGGGGATCACCCGTGAGTCGATGATCGAGAAATATCAGGATGGGGCGGCCAAACGGATTCGGGGTGACTTTATCCTGAAGAAGATCGCCGAACTGGAAGAGATCAAAGTGTCGGATGAAGATATCAGTAAGGGTTTTCAGCGCATTGCCGATCAGTACAACATGCCGGTGGCCGAAGTGCAGAAGTACTTTCACAGCCGCAATGAGTTGCTGCCCTTCATGCATGAGTTGCTTACCGAAAAGATCCTTGATTTTCTGGTAGGCTCGGCCATGGTCAGGACGGTGGCCCCGGTTGCCGCCGCCGCAACTAAAACCGATGAAGAAGAGGATAAATAATGAGCCTCATCCCCTTTGTGATCGAGCAGACCCCCCGGGGCGAACGCTCCTACGATATCTACTCTAGGCTGCTCAAGGAGCGGATCATTTTCCTGGGTACCGGTGTCAATGACGAAGTGGCCAATGTGATCATCGCCCAGATGCTCTTTTTGGAGGCCGACGACCCGGACAAGGATATTACCTTTTACATCAATTCGCCGGGGGGGGTGGTCACCGCCGGGTTGGCGATCTACGACACCATGCGTTATGTGAAGTGCGATATCGCCACCCTCTGCCTGGGGCAGGCGGCCAGTATGGCCGCCGTGCTGCTGGCCGCCGGCACCGCGGGCAAGCGCTATTCGCTGCCCAACTCCCGAATCCTGATCCATCAGCCCATGGGCGGTTTCCAGGGCCAGGCCTCGGACATCGATATCCATGCCCGGGAGATTCTGCGGATGCGCCAGGAGTTGAACAAGATCCTGGCCCACCACACCGGTCAGAAATTGAAAAAGATTCAGACCGATACCGAGCGCGATTATTTTATGAGCGCGGAGGAGGCCAAGGCTTACGGCCTGATCGACAAGGTCCTGCTTGAACGGACCAGCACCAGCGAGGACGTTTGATAATGGCGAAAAAGAAGAGTGACGAAAGCGAGATCTGCTGCTCCTTTTGTGGCAAGCAGCAGAGTGAGGTCAAGAAGCTGATCGCCGGCCCCACCGTCTATATCTGTAACGAGTGCATCGAACTCTGCAACGAGATCGTCAGCGAGGATCTGCAGAATGAGGAGGCGGCCGGCCAGGGCGCTCCCAAGATGCTCAAGCCCATGGAGATCAAGAGCCTGCTTGATGAGTATGTGGTTGGTCAGGAGCGGGCCAAACGCAATCTGGCGGTGGCGGTGCACAACCATTACAAGCGGGTGGAGGGCGAGGTTCAGGCCGAGTATCAGGACGTGGAGCTGCAGAAGAGCAACATCCTGCTGATCGGCCCCACCGGCAGTGGCAAGACCCTGCTGGCCCAGACTCTGGCCCGGCTGCTCAACGTGCCCTTCACCATCGCCGATGCCACCACCCTTACCGAAGCCGGCTACGTGGGTGAAGATGTCGAAAATATCCTGGTCAACCTGTTGCAGGCCGCCGATGGCGATCTCCAGCGGGCCAGTCATGGCATTGTCTATATCGACGAGATCGACAAGATCGCCCGTAAGTCGGACAGCGCCTCCCTGACCCGCGATGTTTCCGGCGAAGGGGTTCAGCAGGCCCTGCTCAAGATCATCGAGGGCACGGTGGCTTCGATCCCTCCCAAGGGGGGGCGCAAACACCCCCAGCAGGAGTACATCAAGCTGGACACCTCCAATATCCTCTTCATCTGCGGCGGGGCCTTTGTAGGCCTGGAGCAGGTGATCCGCCAGCGGGTCGCCACCAAGTCCCTGGGCTTCGGGGCCAAGGTGGTGGGCAAGAGCAAGAAGAAGACCGGGGAGATCCTGGCCCAGGTGGAATCGGCCGATCTGCTCCGCTTTGGCCTGATTCCCGAGCTGCTGGGCCGTCTACCGGTGGTGGCGACCATGGAGGAGCTGGAGGAGGAGGATCTGATCCGTATCCTGCGCGAGCCGAAAAACGCCCTGACCCGCCAGTATGAAAAGCTGTTCGCCTTCGATGGCATTCGTCTGCGTTTCACCGAAGGGGCTCTGTCGGCCATCGCCCGGGAGGCGATCAAACGCAAGGCCGGGGCCCGGGGATTGCGCTCGGTGATGGAGGAGGCGATGCTGGATGTGATGTATGAACTGCCCTCCCAGGAGGGCGCCCGGGAGTGCGTGATCAGCGAACAGGTGATCACCAGCCGCGATTACCCGGTGGTGCTTTACGATAACAAAGAGAAGAAAACGGCTTGATATGACCGATACTGTTGCCGGTCACAAAACCTATCCCCTGATGCCCCTGCGGGATATCGTGCTGTTTCCCCATACGGTGGCTCCGCTGGTGGTGGGTCGGGAACGGTCGATCAGGGCGCTCGAGGAGGCGATGGCCTCCGGGACCGAGATCTTCCTGGCCGCCCAGCATGACTCCTCCGAGGATGAACCCAGCGAGGAAGGGATACATGGGGTGGGCACGGTGGCCGTGGTGATGCAGTTGCTGCGCTTGCCCGACGGCACCATTAAGGCCTTGGTTGAGGGGAAGCGACGGGCCCGGGTGGTCCGTTATCTGCCCCATGCCGAAATCTTTATGGTGGTGGTGGAAGAGCTGCCGGAGCTGCCGGACTCGCCGGCGGTGGCTGTCGCCTTCCTCCGCGAACTGCGCGAGGCCTTTCAGGAGTACGTCCAGTACTACAAAAAGGTGCCCGGGGAGGTGAGTAAATCCCTGGGGCGGATCGAGTCGCCGGCCAGGTTTGTCGATGTGCTGGTGGCCCACCTGCCGATCAGTATCGGGGAGAAGCAGCAGGTTTTGGCCACCATCGATCCGGTGGAGCGTTTTGAGCTGTTGCTCAACCTGCTCCATAGGGAGATCCAGGTCGCCCAGCTGGAGGCCAATATCCGGGGCCGGGTCAAGAAGAAGATGGATAAGACCCAGAAGGACTACTATCTGGCCGAGCAGATGCGGGTAATCCAGAAGGAGATGGGGGTCAAGGACGAGGCCGCCTCCGACTTGATGGAGCTGGAGAAGCGGATCAAGGCGAAAAAACTGCCTCAGAACGCCCTGGAGAAGGTGGAGCACGAGTTCAAGAAACTCAAGTTGATGCCGGGGATGTCGGCGGAGGCCACCGTGGTCCGCAACTATATCGACTGCATCCTCAGCCTGCCCTGGCAGGAGCGCAGCGACAGCAGCCTGGATATCGCGGCGGCGGAGCAGATCTTGAACGAAGACCACTATGGTCTGGATAAACCCAAGGAGCGGATTCTGGAGTACCTGGCGGTCAAATCCCAGGTGGCCAAGCTGAAGGGACCGATCCTATGCCTGGTGGGGCCGCCGGGGGTGGGTAAGACCTCGATCTGCAAGTCGGTGGCCCGGGCGATGGGCCGCGACTTTGTCCGGCTCTCCCTGGGCGGGGTGCGGGATGAGGCGGAGATTCGCGGTCATCGCCGCACCTACATCGGGGCAATGCCCGGCAAGATTTTGCGTTCGATGCAGCGGGCTAAGGTGGTCAATCCGGTTCTCTGCCTGGATGAAGTGGATAAGATGAGCGCCGACTTCCGGGGCGATCCCGCCGCCGCCCTGCTGGAGGTGTTGGACCCGGAGCAGAACCACAGCTTCAGCGATCACTATCTGGATCTGGAGTATGACCTCTCCGACGTTTTTTTTATCACCACCGCCAACACCTTGGCCGGCATCCCCGCGCCGTTGCAGGACCGAATGGAGATTATCCGGCTCAGCGGCTACACCGAGGAGGACAAGGTCAATATCGCCAGCGGCTTCCTGGTTCCCCGCCAACTGGAGGCCAATGGCTTCGCTCCCGATGATATCCGGTTCTCCGATCCCGCCCTGCGGGAGATTATCCGCCGTTATACCCGGGAGGCCGGGGTCCGCAATTTGGAGCGGGCCATTGCCGCCATCTGTCGCAAGGTGGCCCGGGATCGTCTGCGGCGGAAAAATGGCGCCAAAAAATATCGTCTGACCCCGGCGGCGGTGGCCGCTCACCTGGGGGTGGCCAATTATCGCTACGGTTTAGCCGAAGAGCAGGACCGGGTGGGACTGGCCACCGGTTTGGCCTGGACCGAGGTGGGGGGCGAGCTGCTGCAGATTGAGACCGCTCTGATGCCCGGCCAGGGCAAGCTGACGGTTACCGGTAAGCTGGGTGAGGTGATGCAGGAGTCGGCCCAAGCGGCCTTGAGTTATGTCCGCTCCCGGGCTGAACGTCTGGGCTTGGCCCCTGATTTCTATCAGAAAATCGATATCCATGTTCATGTGCCCGAGGGGGCGATTCCCAAGGATGGGCCATCGGCGGGAATCACCATGGCCACCTCCATGGTTTCGGCCCTGACCAAGATGCCGGTGCGGCGGGAGCTGGCGATGACCGGGGAGATCACCCTGCGGGGGCGGGTGCTGCCCATCGGCGGGTTGGCGGAAAAACTGCTGGCCGCTAAAAGGGGCAACATCCGCCGGGTTTTGATCCCCAGTGAGAACGAGCGTAACCTGGAGGAGGTTCCGGCCAAAATCCTCAAGGGTCTCCAGATTGAGCCGGTGGAGAATGTAGATCAGGTGCTGGAATGCGCCCTGGTCTATCCTGCGGATCGCCCCCTTTTCCGCGATCTCGCCGACCCGAACGGGGGAGGGGAGCCCCGGCCGGTGCCTCCGCCTTGCCTGCCGCCCCTGGAGTACCATCCGCCCCAGTGATTTTCTTTGGCCCCCGCCGGAGGGCGGGCGGTTATTTTTGCTTGACGAATTCCAGCCCCTGTGGTTAATAGGGGGCCTTATCGGGACGGGCGAATAGCTCAGCTGGGAGAGCATCGGCCTTACAAGCCGAGGGTCACAGGTTCGATCCCTGTTTCGCCCACCATTCCGATATTCAGGGGTTGTAGCTCAGCTGGTTAGAGTGCTGGCCTGTCACGCCAGAGGTCGCGGGTTCGAGCCCCGTCAACCCCGCCAGAAAAA
>DSDS01000156.1 GCA_011048585.1 Desulfurivibrio alkaliphilus
AAGGCGATTGTCGATCCCACCCCCGGGGTGACCCGGGACCGCCACTATGAAAAGGTGACCTGGAACGAGCGCACCTTCATGCTGATCGACACCGGGGGGATCGAGAGCGACCAGGAGTCCAGGATCAACCCGCTGATCCAGGAGCAGACCAGGCTGGCGGTGGCCGAGGCCGACATGGTCCTTTTCCTGCTGGATGGCCGGGAGGGAGTGATGCCAGAAGATCGGGATGTGGTGGATATCCTCCGCCGCTCCGGCAAAAAGGTTCACTATCTGGTCAACAAGATCGATGCTCCCGACCAGGCCGCCCGCCTGCTGCCACCCTTTTACGAGTTGGGGGTGGATCAGCTCTGGCCCCTCTCCGCCGCCCACGGCCTGGGGTTGAACGACGTTCTCGATCAGGTGGTGGCTGACTTGCCCCCCGATGAAGCCGCTGAATCGCCGCCCCCGCCGGACACCAGCAAAGTTGCCTTCATCGGTCGGCCCAATGTGGGCAAATCATCGCTGGTCAACCGGCTGCTGGGGGAGGAGCGGATGGTGGTTTCCGATCTGCCCGGCACCACCCGGGATTCGGTGGATACCATGCTGACCCGGGGCGCCAAGAACTATCTGCTGATCGATACCGCCGGAATCCGGCGCAAGGGCAAGGTCCAGGAGCGGGTGGAAAAATTCAGCGTGGTCAGAGCCTTGCACACCCTGGAACGTTGCGACCTGGCCCTGATCGTGATCGATGCCGACGAGGGGGTGACCGAGCAGGATACCAAGATTATCGGTTACGGGCTGGAGCGGGGCCGGGCCTGTCTGGTTCTGCTCAACAAGTGGGATCTGTTGAAGAGTGACCGCAAGCGCCAGGACCACCTGCTGGCCGAGGTGGACCGGGCGATCCATTTCGCCGGTTATGCCCCGGTGCACAAGGTTTCGGCCCTCACCGGTTTCGGGGTCGGCAAGCTTTTTCCCCTGCTGGACAAAGTCCATGAGCAGTATAGCCGCGAGTTCTCCACCCCCCGCCTGAACAAAATCCTCAGTGAAGCGGTTGCGGCCCATCCTCCGGCCATGCATAAGGGGCGGCGCCTCAAGCTCTATTATGTCACCCAGATCAGCAGCCGGCCGCCCACCCTGATCATCTTTGCCAACGACCCCAAGGGGATCCATTTCTCCTATTCCCGTTTCCTGGTCAATCGTTTTCGTGACGCTCTGGGTCTGGACCAGGTGCCCCTGCGGATCTTCTTCCGTCAGCGCCAGCGGCGGGGCGATAACCCGGGTTGAGGATATTTTTAAGCTGGTGCCGAAGGTTTGAAAAATATCCTGGGGAAAATCGTCCCGACAAAATCTCATAGAAAAAAACAATATGAACATGACACCCGTACAACTCGAACACTTTCGCCAACTGTTGGAAGCCCAGCGACAGGAGTTGCTGGCGAGCAAGGAAGCCGCCAAAGATTCCACGAAGCCGGTGACGCTCGATCAGGCCAGCGTCGGCCGCCTCTCTCGCATGGACGCCATGCAGGGGCAGGCCATGGCCATTGAGGCCCAGCGCCGCCGGGAGATACAGCTGCAGCGCATCCATTCCGCGCTCGCCCGTATCCAAAAAGACGATTACGGCCTGTGTACTGCCTGCGAGGAGGAGATCGCCATTCGCCGCCTGGAAACCGATCCCGCCGCGACGCTCTGCATCGCCTGTGCCGTCCGACAGGAGAAGCGCTGAACTAGACAAATCGACTTCTCCAGCTCATTGAGCGGGGTAAGACCTTTGAGTCGCTCTGATCAAGGCTCGGAAGAGGCGCTGCTGAACTTTTTTCTGGGGCAGGTATTCCGGGTGCCACTGAACTCCGATGCACCAGCGGTCGATGGCCTCAATGGCCTGAATGACCTCGTTGCCCTCTCGGCCGACGACCCGCAGCCGGCAGCCCAAGGTGGCCACCGCTTGGTCGTGCAGGGCGTTGACCCGCACCGTGGTGGCGGCAAAAATTCGCGCCAGTTGTGAATCTGCTCGCAAGTAAACCTTTTTTACCGGTAGTAGGCTTCGTGTTTTCGGGGTCTCGACGTAAAAACCGCTGAGATCCCGGTTCAGGGTGCCGCCCCGCACCACGTTGAGCAATTGCATGCCGCGGCAGATCCCCAGGATCGGCTTGCCTTCCGCCAGGGCTTGGCTGATCAGGGCTTTTTCCAGCAAGTCGCGATCATTTTCCAGAGTTCCGCCGTGGGACTGAAACATCAGCCGCAAAACCCACAGCAGGGGGTAGAAAAAGTAGCCGACCAGGCGCTGGCTGAAGCGTTTTTCCACCGTTTTGATATTTTGGGGGGCGGGGCCTTCTTCGCCGTTGTCGTAAAGTTCCGGGTCCACGTCGGCGCCGCCGCCGATAATCAGGGCGTCGAAAGGCCTTTCGCTTTGCGGTCTGCCGGGGCGTACCCGGAAGGGGCGCCCCCCGGCCCGGCGCACCGCCCAGGCGGTGAAAAACCAGGCCGGCCAGCCGCCGCGATCCGGCCCGGTTATGGCCACCGTGGGGTGAGGCCGGGGGGGCGTCGGCGTCCTGCTTTGGGGCGGTTCAAAACCAGCCACGGATCCGTTCCACCCACTCGTCGGTGAATTGCCCCAGGGCCTGGGACGGGCGTTGCAGATATTCGCCGGCAGCGGCCTGCAGCTGTTCCGGGTTGGCCGCTAGATGTTCCACCTCGGCCCAGCCGTTGAAGGGTTGAGCCAGGCTCCAGGTGGGGTCGTCGATCTCGCAGTTGGGTAGTCGGTAATGCAGGGCCGGTCGGGGTTTGATCAGCTCATGCTCCACCGGTGCCGCCCAGACCCGCTCCCGGTCGATTTCGGCAAACAGCGGCAGCATGTCCAAGGGACGGTTGCGGGTGGGGTTGTACTCCAGGTAATCGTCGATCAATCGCGTCATGGCCGGCTGATAATCCGGTTGCAGGATCAGGCGCCCGTAATTGCCGGGAAAGGGACGGATATAGGGGGAAAGCTGGCGGGTTAAGTCGATGTTGCCGGCCTTGACCAGGGCCTCGTTCAGCAGAACAAAGGCCTGCAAGATGGCGGTAAGCCACTCCGCCGTGAGGCTGTGGGCTTCGATATTGATCTGCAGGCCGAAAGCGTACAGCAGGGAAGATTGGGTGCCCCGGGCCCCTTTTTGCTGCAGGTCGGCCCGCACCCGGTCCAGTCGGGGCAGGGCGCTCAGCGGCAGGGGCGGGGCCACGATCTCGTGGGGTACCAAAATACCGGCGGCGTCGGCCAGCCAGCGCTCCAAAGTTTCGTGGTCCTCGTTGTCCAGTTCGATGCCTAAAGCGCGCAGGTGTTCCCGGTAGCGGCGGTCCTGCAGGATCCGGGCGTCCAGTTCAATGACGAATTCATCGAATTCCGGAACCTTCACCCGGCTGCGAAAGGGATTGTGGTGCTCCACCCGGCCGCCGAACTCGGCCCGGACCGCCTCGGCCATGGTGGTCAAGTCCACTCCTGCCATTTCGATTTCAATGCCCACCTGACGGGGGCGGCCGGTGGGCCCGGTGGTCCAGGGCAGAGGACGGAATTTTAAGGGCATAAACTCTTCCATGGAATCAAAAGTTGCTTAACTGGAAAGCACTCCCGGGCTGAACCAGGGTGGTGATCACGGAGCGGATTTCGCGACCGGGGCCGGCGAGCCGGGTTACTTGTGGGTGTCGTAGGTGGGCGGTCCCTGTTTGGGGAATTCCGCGCCTGGCCGCTCCACCTTCGGGAATGCCGTTCCGGGTCGCTCCACTTTCGGGAATGCGCCCACGGCACCCCGGTCCCCGGGGGCGGTAATAACCTTTTCGTTTTCCAGCGCGAACACACTGTTGGCGCCGATGCCCATCCATGCTCATGCCGAGCGTCAACGCTGCAACGGCTAGATTAAGGGTAGTTGTGTGCTTATTCTCTGGTGTTCTTTTCTTCATGGCTCTTCTCCTTTTGGCGGGATCGCCAACTCTTCAACGGACGCGATGTGCAGGGTCACGAGCTGATCCATCTCCACGGGAACGGAAGTGTTCCGGTTCTGGCAGGCGGCGGAAACCATCCCATCCACGTCGAGCCACTTCATGATATCCGGGCGTCGCCCGGGTCCTCCGGCGGCTACGGTGTCGCGGGTCTCCTCGGGTAGGTCCGCGTCATTCCTGATAATCCGTTGCAAGGCTTCAAATATCCGGTAGAAGATGGCCTGGTACCTGTTTGCCGCATCCATGTGAGGATGCGCGCCCTGTTCGTCCAGGAAGGCGTCCACCGTCCCGGTCTGTCCGCGCACGCCTTCGCGTTGGGGGGCGGATTTCAGTTCCCGGAACGTCTCCCGCCCGCGGCCGTCGACCCAGCGTCCCAGCGGATAGGTGCGGCACGCCAAGGGACGGTCAGGGTGCACCGCGCACCTGCTATCGGCGAGGAAAAAGCATGCGCCGTCATCCCGAATGCGCAGGTAAGGACCGTTGACTTCGAGAAAGATCTGAATAAATTCGCCGGTCGACAGCGACCGGTTGCGCGCCAATCTAAGGATTTCGTAGGGGTTTGCTTGAATGCGCTTGTTGTGACAGCAACGGCCGCAGGCCCGGCACGTGTACGAGAACGCGCTGGCGCGGTTCAGAACTGGGCTGCTTTCACACACCAAGGCGTTGTCCAAAATTCCCCCCTCGTCGGGACTTCGGCTGTGTCGAGTCGCCAGGGAAATGATAAGAGGTTGCTTTTCTCGGCGCTGGCAAAAAGAACGGGGCATCGGCGACCACCCCGTGCAACCCCTCGCAGTCAGGTTATCAAGAACCGAGTCCCTGTGTCAAGGGTGGCCAGCCAGGCCGGGGGGGGGCGGTGCTGGAGTTATCCTGTCCCATGCCGCCGGAAATGGCCGCCCTGGCCGCGTAGCTGCGCCGGTCGGCGCCATCAGGCCATGGGGTGGGGTTACAGGTAGTCAGCGGCGGCGGCGGCAAGATCGCTGCGTTCGCTGCGCTTGAGGGTTATATGACCGTGGAGCGGCAGCATCTTCAGCCGCTCCACGGCGTAGGTCAAGCCGTTGCTGCTTGAATCGAGATAGGGGTTGTCGATCTGGTAAGGGTCGCCGGTCAGCACCATCTTGGTGCCCTCGCCGGCCCGGCTGACAATGGTTTTGATCTCGTGCGGCGTCAGGTTCTGGGCCTCATCGACAATCACGAACTGCCGGGAAATGGAGCGGCCCCGGATATAGGTGAGCGCCTCCATTTCCACGGTATGGTCGCGCAGCAGCCGATCCACCTTAAGCCGCAAAGATTCAGGTTCCTGCTGGTCCTGGTGGCCGTCCCGCATCAGGTAGACCAGATTGTCGAAAACCGGCTGCATCCAGTGCGAGAGCTTCTCGTCCTTGTCCCCGGGCATATAGCCCAGGTCCTTGCCCAAGGGGATAATGGGCCGGGAGACCAGCAACCGGTCATAGCTGTTGCTGCCCAGAACCCCTTCCAGGCCGGCGGCCAGGGCCAGCAGGGTCTTGCCGGTACCGGCCTGGCCGACCATGGTCACCAGCTTGACCTCCGGGTCCAGCAGCAGCTCGAAAGCCATGCGCTGCTCCTTGCTGCGAGGCCGAATATTCCAGATCCGCTCCTCCTGAAAGCGCAAGCGGGCCACGCTGTCGGGGGTAGCCGCCCGGGCCAGGGCGGAGTGCTTTTGATCGGCTTCGTCGACCAGAAATAGGAATTCATTGGGATGCAGCCCCAGCCCTTCCAGGGTGAGAGAGCCGTCTTGGTATAACTGGTCGATCAGGCGACCGGCAAGCGTCAGTTCCCGCTGCCCCGAATAGAGCTCGTCGATGTTGACTTTCTGCTTCTCGAAGTCCATCACTTCAAGGCCCAGGGCATCGGCTTTCAGGCGGGCATTGATATCCTTGGAAACGAAAATCACCTTGTGGCCCTGTTGCAGCAGGGTGTAGGCCACCGCCAGAATACGGTTGTCCGCCACGGCCAGGTCCAGGCCCGGATCAGTTACCTGTCCCTTTTCGGGGTAGATCTTCACCATCCCCCCGGTTTCCAGCGGCACCCCCTCGGCCAGGCGCCCTTTTTCCCGCAAACGGTCCAGCTGGCGAATAACCCGCCGGGCGTTGCGGCCCAGCTCGTCGCTGTGCGACTTGAAGCGGTCCAGTTCCTCGATGACCGACATGGGCAGCACCACCGTATTGTCGGCAAAAGAGCTGATGGAATCGGCGTTGTGCAGCAGGACATTGGTGTCGAGGACAAAGTGTTTCGGCATCGGAAATTCTCCGGATTGACCCTTGTTAAATTGCCCGCCGGGGGCGTTGATGAGCGGCGGACAACTTAGCAACGGCACCTGCCGCTGACAACCTTTTTGTTAAGGTGATGTGTAGCAAAAAAACAGGGTGAAGGGCAGGTTGTCCACGGTTAAGTCCCAGCGCAGGCCGGGGTCGGGTGATCCGGGCACCGGGCCGGATTCAAAGCGGGGTATCCCCAGGCAGCGCCGAATAAACATCCTGGCCGTGGCCGAATCATCCACAATGGCAATTTTCATTTTTCCCCTCAGCAGAAGATATCCTCAACCTGGGCGAACTCCCGTTCCACCGCCAGCATGGTGCTGTTCAGGCCGGCTTCATCCAGTTCGAGATGGCGTTCGTAGTCGCGATCCAACCGATACTGCAGGGTGTCGGCGCCGGTGCCGATCCCGGAGAGCATGGCGATGATATCGGCCAGGTGGACCACGTACAGCAGCCCTTGCCAGCGCTCGGCCGCCGCCGGCTGATGATGGTGGCGGCATGATTCGGCCAGGGGAGCCGGCAGTTGCCAGCGGCGGCAGATTTTATGGCCGGCCTCGGCGTGGTCGATCCCCAGGATGGCCCGTTCCGCCGCCAGGTAGTCGGGAAATCGGCCCTGCTCGATGGCCTGGCGGATCTTGCCGGCGGTCTGCTCCAGGTAGTCGGAGATCACCGCCTTGCCCAAATCATGGAGCAGGCCGCAGGTGAAGGCAAGTTCACCGTTGACCGGGGACCTGGCTTTGGGGGCCAGCAGTTTGGCGGCCAGGGCGGTTTTAAGACTGTGGCGCCAGAGTTCCCCGGCCTCGGCGGCATAGCCCGTCAATCTCTTGGCCAGCAATAGCCCGGCGGCTTCACGCAGGGCGGTGGTCACCACCATATCCTCGCCAAGCAGGGAGACGGCGTGCTCGATGGCGTGAATCTCCACCGCCCGGGCATAGGCGGCGGAGTTGACCACCTTGAGGACCCGAGAGGTCAGGATCGCGTCGTGCTTGACGATCCTGACGATATCGGCAAGACCGTGGTCGGCGGCGGCGCCAAGGGCCAGCAACTGGGAGGCCGAGCTGGAGAGCAGGGGCAGTTCGGCGATCTGTCGTGCCACGGCCCGTTCATTTTCTTGCCGATTCATAATTCCCATTCTCCCTTGCCGGCGCAGCTGATAAACACCCGGCCGCTTGCCACCCCCACCGTCACCGTCCGGCTGAAGCCGCCGCCCACGTCCTCGGCCGCCGGCCCCATCCCCAAGGGCCAGAGAATCTTCTTCAGGGCCAGGATGTTGCGTTTGCCGATGTTGAAGGTGTTGTTGGTATCCATAACGTTGGCTCCGCCGGCCATCTTGACCACCATCCCCCGGGCCAGGCCGTTGCTGGTCCCGGTGCCGGTCAGGACGGCCATCTCCTTGAGAATGGCCGGAATGCCGGTGTCGGCAAAGTATCCTGGGCGTTTGGCCGCGATATCGGGACTGATTCGGGAGTCGGGCAGGGCGACATGGATCAGCCCCACCGAACGGCTGGGCTTGTGGAGAAAGATCACCGCCACGCAGGAACCCAGGGCGAAGGTCTTGATCCTCTCGCCCTGGTTGGCGGAAACGGCAAATTCGCCTACCCCGACCACCTTGTTGTTGCTGGTCATGACCCCAACCTATTCCTGAATCATCCCGAGTTCGCGCAATTTGGCCAGCAGGGTGTCGCGTCTGATGGGCTTGACCAGATAGCCCTCGCACGAACCCTTGACCAGGGCGGTCATGATACTCTTGGGGTCGTCGAGAGCGGTGGTCATGATCACCTTGACCATGTCGCTGCCCCCGATGCCCTGCTCTTTCTCCAGCTCGCGAATCCGGCGCAGGGTCTCCTGGCCGTCCAGGTTGGGCATCATGATATCAAGGCAGATCAGGTTGTAGGGGGACCCCTCGTTCAAGGCCCGGCGATGGGCTTTCAGGGCCTCCCGACCGTCCACCGCCTGATGACAGATCCCGAAGGGCGCCAGAATCTCCTGGAGCACCGTCCGGCTGATAAAATCATCTTCCACAAGCAAAATTTTCATAACTCTGCTCCCTGCTCAAATGGTGACCGGGTTGATTTCGGTCAGGTTGCCGGCATCCAGGATCAGACAGACCTCGCCGTTGCCGAGAATGGTGCAGCCTGAAACGCAGCTAACCTGGCCGATCTCGCCGATATATCCGGAGAGGCCCTTGATTACCGTTTGCTGCTGGCCCAGAATTTCATCCACAAAAAGAGAGACATTGCGGCCCTGGTTTTCCAGCAGGATCAGAATTCCCTCATCCAGGGCCTCGCGGGCTCCGGCCACCCGGTGGAGGCGATTGAGCCGCAAGACTGGAAAGAGCCGCTCCCGCACCCGGACCATCTCGCCGCCGTCGGGGGTCATGGTGATGGCCGTCGGGCTGGGCCGGAACGATTCCCGGATGGCAAGAATCGGGATTATATAGCGACTCTCCCCGACCCGGACCATCATCCCGTCGATAATGGCCATGGTCAGGGGGATCCTCAGGGTGATCAGGGTGCCCTGGCCGGAGCTGCTCGCGATGTCGATCTTGCCGTTGATCTGGTGGAGATTCTGTTTTACCACATCCATTCCCACCCCCCGACCGGAAACATCGGTTACCTGCTCGGCCGTGGAAAACCCGGGCAGAAAGATCATCGCCGCCACCTCATGATCGCTGAGTCCGGCGCCATCGCCCTCCAGCAGTCCTTTCTGGACTGCCTTCCGCAAAATCTTATCCCGGTTGAGTCCCCGGCCGTCATCCTCGATCCTGATCAGGACCTCTCCCTCTTCATGGCTGGCGGTAAGCCGCAGGGTGCCGATCTCCTCCTTGCCAGCCGCCCGCCGCTCTTCCGGGTTTTCCAGGCCGTGGTCCATGGAGTTGCGAATCAGGTGGACCAGGGGGTCTGTGATCTTCTCGATCACCGTCTTGTCCACCTCGGTTTCGGTGCCGCCGGTGATCAGATTTACCTTCTTCCCCGATTTGCGCGAGAGATCGTGAACCAGCCGGGTCATCCGGTTGAAAAGGCCAGCCACCGGAATCATCCGGATCGACATGGCAACCTCCTGCAGCTCCTTGACGATCTTGCTCATCTGCTGGGAAGCCTTGCTGAAATTTTCCAGTTCCAGCTCTTCGATATCGGGGCTGTGAACCAGCATGTTTTCGGCAATCACCAGCTCCCCGATCAGGTTGATCAGGTTGTCGATCTTTTCCACATCGACCCGCAGGTCCTGACGCTTGGCAATGCCGCCCGGGCCGGCGGGTTGTGTTTCGGCCCGGGTGGCCGCCTGTTTCTGACTTTCCAGAGCCCGGTCCACCTCCGCGGCGCTGACCAGGCCCTCCTCCTGAAGGATCTCCCCCAGTCGGGGAACCGCCGGGGGGGAAACGTTGCCTTGCCGGTCGGCGGGGAGCAGGTCGTCGAGCAGTTCCAGGTAGAGATCCAGGCCGTCGATCCGGCCCTTGCCGCCGCCGGCGATATCGGTCAACGCCCCTTTGAGGGTATCGATCAGGTTGAGCAGGGTGTCGGCGGGTCGGGTCCTGGCCGGGCAGGTTCCGGACCTGGCCGCGTCGAGCACGGTTTCGATACGGTGGCTTAAGCGTTCCAGGTCGGCCATTCCGACAAAACCGCAGTTGCCTTTGAAGCTGTGCATCTTGCGGAACAGTTCGCCGATAAGGGAGTTGGAGTCGCCATCCCGGCTCCAGGCCAGCAAACCCTCCTCCATCTCCTGCAACTGCTCGCCGGCTTCCTGAACAAAAGCGGCAAGCATCTCCGGGGTCACCGCCAAATCGAGCAAGCCGGTGTCCGGCGTGACCGGCTCCGCGCAACCGGCGGGCGTTTCCGTGGCGGCGGAAGCGGGGCGGGGTTCCCCCAGGGAGAGTTTCAGCCGCCCGGTCAACTCATCGGCCTCCCGGGCCATGGTCTGATCGTTGAGCTGACAGGCCACCTGATCCAGGGTGGCCCGCATGAAGTCGCAGGTTCGGCAGAGCAGATCGACATGATCGCCGTTCATGGCCTGCTCACCCTTTCTGATCTTGTCCAGCAGGTTTTCGGCGGCGTGGGCGGTGGTGGCCATATGGCTGAAGTTCAGGAATCCGGCGCTGCCCTTGATCGAATGAAAGAGCCGGAAAACCTCGTGGAGAATCGGCATCTTCTCTTCGGTGGGGGAGAAATCGCTGTTTTGGGTTAATTCGCCGAAGGCAACGATGGAAGGTTCCAGGTTATCCAGCAGGTCGGTACACTCCTGGATAAACTCCTGGATGATCTCCACTTGATCGGCGCTGAGTTGATTTTCCATGGGTATCCTCTTAAGCCAGCATGTTAAGTGAGGTTTGGGCAATCTCTTCCAGGGGAACCAGCATTTCGGCGCCTCCGTTGGCAAAGGCCTCTTTGGGCATCCCGAAGACCACCGAACTTTTTTCATCCTGGGCGAGGTTGCGGGCCCCGGCCCGGCGCATGGCCAGCATGCCGGCGGCCCCATCCCGGCCCATGCCGGTGAGCATGATCCCCACCGCGTTTCGCCCCACCTCCTCGGCCACCGAATGCATCAGCACATCCACCGAGGGGCAGTGGCCGGAGACCTTCTCGCCGGGGCGGCAATCCACCTCGTAAATTCCGCCGGAGCGCCGCACCCGCAACTGTCGTTCACCGGGGGCGATCAACACCCGGCCGGCCATGATCCGATCACCGCTGGCCGCCTCCTTTACCTGCATGGCGCAAAGTTCATTGAGGCGGTCGGCAAACATCCGGGTAAAACCGGCCGGCATATGCTGAACAATCACCACTCCCGGGGTGTTGGCGGGATAGCGGGTGATTACCGCCCGGACCGCCTCGGTGCCGCCGGTGGAGGCCCCAATGGCGATGATCTTGTCGGTGGATTCGGCCAGCGCCTTGGGGGCGGTCAGAATCTTGCCGGCAAACAGGGCGGCTCGTCGTTCCTTCCAGTGAGCGACGTTGGCACTGGAAGCGATCTTGATCTTGGTGCGCAGCTCCATCAGCATGGCACCAAGGCCCCGGGCCACATCGGTGCTGGGCTTGGTCACGAAATCCACCGCCCCGGCCTCCAGGGCGTTCAGGGTGATCTGCTGCCCCTTTTTAGTCAGGGCGCTGACCATCACCACCGGCAGGGGATACTGGGGCATCAGCCGGCGCAGAAATTCCACCCCGTCCATGCGGGGCATCTCCACATCGAGGGTCAGGACATCGGGTTGCAGCTCCACAATCCGGTCCCGGGCCACGAAGGGGTCAGGGGCGGTGTTCACCACCTCGATGCCGGGATCCTGGGCCAGACCCTGACTTAAAATGGTCCGGACCAGCGAGGAGTCGTCGATCACCAGCACCCGGATTTTGCGGTTAAGGGCGGTCATGGCGGCTTCCCCCTCAGTTGCGCCGGTAGACGGCGGGCATAATGTATTGAAAATCATCCTGTTCCCGGCCCAAACTTTCAGAGTGGCCGATGAAGAGGTAGCCGCCGGGTTCCAGGTGCCGGTGGTAGCGCTTGACCAGGGCCTGCCGGGTAGGGGTGTCGAAGTAGATCATCACATTGCGGCAGAAAATGACCTGAAATGGTTTCTTAAAGGGAAATTGGCGGTTCATCAGGTTGAAGCGACGAAAAGTCACCTGATTCTGAACTTTTTCGCCAACTTGCCAACTGCCGTCCTCGCGCCGTGTGAAATATTTTTGCTTGATGGCGGCCGGTATCTTGGCCACCTGCTCCTCCTCGTAAATCCCCCGCCGGGCCTTGCCCAGGGCTTGGTCGGAGATATCGGTGGCCAGCACCCCGGCGCTCCAGGAGTCATAATCATGGCCCAGATGTTCCATCATCAGCATGGTCAGCATATAGGGTTCCTCGCCGGAGGAACAGCCGGCACTCCAGATTCGCAGGTCGAGGTGGTTGTCGGCCCGTTGGCGGGCCACCAGGGCCGGCAGCACCGTATGGGTGAAAAAATGGAAATGGGCCTGCTCGCGGTTAAAGTAGGTGTAGTTGGTGGAGATTCGATTGATCAGCCGGTCGAGGGCCGCCCCGCTCTCATCGGTGGTTACCGCTTCATGGTACTGCTTGAATGAACTGAATCCGCCGTCGCGCAACAGTTTTTGCAGGCGTCCCACCACCAGGGCCCGTTTCTGGTCGGTCAGATTGATTCCGAACCGCTCGTAAACCAGAGCGCGAATCAAACCGAACTCCTGGGCACTGATGGTGAGACCATGGTCCATCTTCAGCTTAGCTCCCGCTTTTAATACTTGCCGAATTCCCGGTCATCCAAGGCGATTATCTCGCTGGGCCGGGGCTTTTGGGTTGGGGGCGATTTCCTCTGCTCCCAGCCCTTGAATTCACTGCTGCTGCTGGTCGCCGGGGTGGCCGGTAGTTGCTGGTGCCTGGTTACGCTCCCACCCTTGACCTTGAAGGCGGCCATCAGGCCGCGCAGGTGTTCGGCCTGGCTGGCGAGTTCCTCGGCCGCGGCCGCGCCCTCCTCGGCGTTGGCGGTATTGGTCTGGGTGACCTGGTCGATCTGGCTTAGGCCTTCGTTGACCTGGGAGATCCCCTGGGCCTGTTCGTTACTGGCGGCGGCGATCTCACCCACCAGGTCGGTGGCCTTGGTGATGGCGCCGACGATGGCGTTGAGCGATTCGGCGGTCTTGCCGGCGATCTCGGTGCCGTTTTCGGTCTTGGCCACCGAACCTTCGATCAGCTCGGCGGTCTCCTTGGCCGCCTTGGCGCTACGGGCCGCCAGGTTGCGCACCTCCTCCGCCACCACGGCAAAGCCCTTGCCGTGTCGCCCGGCCCGGGCCGCTTCCACCGCCGCGTTGAGGGCCAGGAGGTTGGTCTGGAA
>DSDS01000027.1 GCA_011048585.1 Desulfurivibrio alkaliphilus
GGTCCAGCGAGCGGGTCTCATTGACCGTCATGCTGACCAGTTGCACCGGCTCACCTGCCAGCGGAGTCACCTCGCGCAGCGGAGCCGTCACCAGAAGCAGCGCCACCAGGCCGGCGGCCAGGGCTCCACCCAGGCCAGCCCCCAGCAGCAGTCGGGCTTCGGGCCGCCGGTGCCGGCTGGTTTTGCCGCCGCCCGCCAACCGGCGCAGCAGAGCGAAGAGCCAGCCCCTCCCCCCGTCGGCAACCGGCTGCCGGTTGGCCAGGGCGGCCCCTTGCAGGGCCCGTTCGACAAATCCGGGTCGCATAGGGGCAACAGGCATTTGCCGCAAGGTTTGGCGCCAGGCCGCTTCATCGGCCACCGCGTCGCGGCAGGCCCGGCACGATTCAAGGTGGGAATCGAAACTACTCCGACTCACCCGATCCAGGTAGCCGTCAAGATAGTCACCAATCCGCTCTGCCCACTCTTTACATTCCATTTCGCTCACCTCTTGCCATTCAACACGACGCCGCCGTTCAAATGGTTCCATCAACCAACAACTCTTTCAGACGGGCCCTGGCCCGATGGAGGCGTGACTTCAAAGTACCCAGAGGAGTACCCAGAATCAGCTCCAGTTCGGGCAGGGTGTAGCCCTCCATATCGTGAAAGCCGATGAGTTGCCGCTGATCTTCGTTAAGCAGGGCCAGGGCCTGGGTCACCCGGCCCTGCAACTGTCGCCGCGCCAGAGCCGCTTCCGGCTCCATGGGGACCGAAGAGCGGGGGTCGCTCACCTCCTCAAGCTCCACATCCCAATCCTGCACCGGCCTTCGTCCCAGGCGACGCAACCGATCAGCGTAGAGATTGCGGAGACTGCGGGCCAGCCATGGGCGCAGCTCT
This sequence comes from Desulfurivibrio alkaliphilus, assembly GCA_011048585.1. GTDB lineage: Bacteria > Desulfobacterota > Desulfobulbia > Desulfobulbales > Desulfurivibrionaceae > Desulfurivibrio > Desulfurivibrio alkaliphilus_A. The sequence goes on from DSDS01000027.1 coordinate 874, forward strand.
TCCACCTCCGCAAGCTTTTCCAGCCGGGGATAGAGCTTGACCAACAGATCCTGCACCAGATCCTCGGCGTCATCACGGTTGGCGCACAGACGCCAGGCCAGACGGTAGAGGGGTTCAATCTGCGGCCGCAGCAACCGCTCAAAACTGGCTTGGTAATTTTTGTTAAGATCTTCCGACATGAACTCCTCTTGTGGTCACCCCTCTTAACTGGCACGCCGGCGGCGGGGAAAAGGTTCCCTCAAATCTATTTTTTCGCAAAAAGGGAGCAGAACAAGGGCGGCGGGGAAGGGTTTTACGAGGAGTAATCGACCTTAAGAGGGGCGGGAAATCAGTTGTTGCCGCCGCGCAGTTTCCTAATGGCCATCACGGCGAAGTCCCGGAACAGGCGGGTGGTCTTGATCCGGCTGACATCCAGTTTGGGACGACCCTTCTTGCGATCCAGGTAGATCAGGGCGATGGGCTTGCCGTCAAGACAGACGGGGAAGAGATAAACCATGCGCCCCCTGACCAGGAACGCGAGATTTTCAGCAAAAGCTCCCGGGGTGTCGGGGGGAACCGCCATATCCTTGCCCTGCTTGATGGCCTGGGAGATCACCCCGCCGGCCTCCAGGTCATGGGTGACGAAGGTAATCTTCTCCGGCCCCAGGTCACCGAAGCCGAAACGGCCGATCAGCACCCGCCGGCCGGGCTGAATGCTGAGAACGACCAGCAGCACCCGATCAAAACCAACCCCCCGGTAGAGTCCTTCCAGCAGATTGATGTAGAAATCATTGAGATTGATCGGCCCCAGTAGGGTTTCGGTCAGCTCACGGATAAAGTCGTCAATCGATTTTTCGGGCGTCTGGTCGGAACCGGCAGAAGATTCCTCCAAAACCTCCACCGCTTCCGGCTCCGGCTCCGGGGCGGTTGCCGCCACCATCCCATCAGCCGCCAGCAGATCAAACCTGTCCTTCTTCGCCCCACCGGGGTTTTTCAGGGTTTCCTCCGCCTCATGCAGGCGCTGGCCGATCTTGAGCTTGGCCAACCCGTAGCGCAGCGAATCGGACATATCCTCCGAGGCGGCAATGCTGCGCTCCAGCGGGGCGGTCAGATCTTCCCGCCTCAGATAGAGGATCTGGCCGTAACGGCGCAGCAGCGGCTCAAGCGACTTTCCACCACAGACATTTTCCGTCAACTGGTTGGCAAAAGAGGCCAGGTTGCAAAGATATCCTTTACGGTCACGATTACTCAGGGGTTTCCGGGGCCGAGGATCCATGGCCGCGATAACATTTTTGGAGAGATTCCAAAAAATTGCCACCTCAATCCCGATCTTCTGGTAGTCAAGGCCATCCAGGGTCTCGCGAACGGCGAGGGCTTCGTCAACCCCGTCGGCCACCATTTTTTCGATCCGCGCGTAGCTCTCGGGAATATAGACACAGACAATGATCTTGCCCAGATTGTGGAGCAGGGCGCAGATAAAGGCCTCCTCGGGGGCGACCTCGAGATTTTTATCCACCGCCAGATCACGGGCCTGCATGGCGCTGAGAAAGGAGCAGGTCATGATCCTGCTGATCTTCTCCTTGTCGGCGCCGCTCTTAACGAAATTTTCGAAAAGGGCGATGGCCATGGCCAGATCACGAACCGCGTCGAAACCGAGGATGGTCACCGCTTTGGAGATGGAGTTGACCGGCCGCCCCAGGGAGTAATAGGCGGAATTGACCACCTGCAAAACCTTGTTGGTCAGGGAGTAGTCCTTAAGAATAACCTGGGCCAGTTCGTAGGCGGCACTGCGGCTGCTCTGGGTAAGGGAGATCAACTCCCGGACATGACCGGACATGGCCGGGAGGCCCTTTATTTTCATTTTGGCGAAAATCTCATCCAACCGCTTTTGCGGCTGGAGCGCTTCGCCATCGTCGTCCTTCAGTCCACCATTCACCATGCCACCAAGCTGGAATAGTTGCATTCAACCTTTCAAGCCACCAGAACACCTCGCCATCGCTGAAACGACAACCGTTTCGGTTATGGCATAAGGTTTGCGCCAGGTGGCCGCAAGACTTTTTTGCATCATTATTTCGTGCTCATTGTCCTCTCTTTTCTTGACGCCGGCAACACAACCTGTCAGACTTTTTGAGCAATCTTTAAGAGCAAGCTATCAACCGGCAGACGAAGTGCTAAATGGAGGTGCCAAATGTTTGAACAGGCAGACATGGAGCGATGGGCGCAGGAGTTGGCGGCGGAAAGGCGGATATTCGCCCCCTTTACTGAGCTGATCCGCCGCGGCGAACCGTCGGACCGGATCATCGTGCTGGTCAGGGGTACGGTGGAGGTGATCCTGCGGAAAGAGCGCATCCTGCTCACCGGCCCCACCTGGCTGGGAGAAATCGGTTTCCTGGGGGATCTCCCCGCCGGCGCCGATGTCAGGACCGTGGACGAGGTGTTGGTTTATATCGTCAAGCGCGAGGAGATTCGGCGCTGGGGCAGAGAGCGGCCGGAAAGCTTCTCCGCCTTTTACACCTCGCTCTCGCAGGTGGCAATTCGCCGCCTGTCGGGGGAGTTTCACAGCGGCTACTGCGCAGTTATTGCCCATGACGCCCGCAAGAAGGAACTGCTGCAACTGATCGGCAACAACGAAGAATTCTTCCGCCGTTGCAGTCTGATCGCCACCGCGTCCACCGGCCTGCGCATCGAACAGGAACTTAACCTCCCGGTGGCCCGCCGGGCACTCTCCGGCCCGCATGGAGGTGATCAGGAGATCGGCGCGCTGGTTTCGCGGGGGTTGGTCGAGGCGGTCTTTTTCTACCGGGATCCGCTGTGGGCCCCACCGCACCATGCCGACGTCAACGCCCTGATCAGGATCTGCGAATTAACCAACGTGCCGCTGGCGACCAACGAAGCCACCGCTCAGCTGCTGATCAACGGACTGATGCAGAAGGTGAGCGAACCCGGGTAGCTGGCAACCGACGACCGAAGGTCGCTACCTCATCTTTGGCACCACTTGCCTTTCTCCTCCTGCCCGTCAGCCAGCAACTCCTCCAGCGGCTGGGGGCGGTGGAGAAAATAGCCTTGGGCATAGTCCACCCCGAGGGCAACCAGACGGACCAGCGACTTCTCATGCTCGACACACTCGGCGATGGTCTGGATCCCCAGGGTATGCCCGATCCGGACCACCGCCTCAACAATCGACCGATCCAGAGCGCTATCGGCCACCTGACGGACGAAACTGCCGTCGATCTTCAGAAAATCAACGGATAAATGCTGGAGATAGGCAAAAGAAGCCAGCCCGCTGCCGAAGTCGTCCAGGGCAAAGAGACAACCGGCGGCCTTCATGGTGCTGATAAATTCACGGGCGCGGGTAATGTTCGAGATCGCGGCCGTCTCGGTGATTTCAAAGCAGATCGCCCCGGCCGGCAGCCCGCTGCGGTCGATCTCCTGCTCCAGGAAGCGCAGAAACCGGTTGTCGTTGATCGACGCCCCTGAAATGTTAACTGCCCAAGTCTGCGTAGCAGTCCGGGGCGGTAGCAGGCGGCGGAGGGCCAGTACCCGCCGGACCACCCAGATATCCAGTTCGGTAATCAGGCCATAGCGCTCGGCGGCAGGGATAAAGGAGGCCGGCGCCAGCAGATCGCCGCCGGCTTCCTTCATCCGCAGCAGAACCTCGATGTGGGGCCGATCAGGGTGCCGGATTGGCACGATACATTGGCCGTAAAGCACCAGGCCATCCTGCTCGATCACCGAGGTCAGGCGGGCGGCCCAATACATCTCGCCCCGTCTGGTGGCCAGGGCCGTGTTTTCGCTGCTATACAACTGGACCCGGTTGCGTCCCCTCTCCTTGGCGAGCTGGCAGGCGGTATCGGCGGCCGCCAGCAGCTCCTCCTCCTCGCTGCCGGGACCGATGATCGCTATGCCGGCGCTGGCCCCGATCATGAAGATCTTGTCCTGCCAGGGAAAGCGCAAGCTCTTTATGCTGGCGATAATTTTTTCCGCAAAGCTGATTGCCTCCCGGGACGAACACCCCTCCAGCAGAATTCCGAATTCGTCTCCGCCAAGCCGGGCCAGGGTATCGGCCCGGCCCACCTGGTCCCGCAGCCGAGCGGCCAATTGCCTCAGCAGTTGATCCCCGGCCGCATGCCCGCAGGTATCGTTAACCACCTTGAACTGGTCGAGATCGAGATAGATCAGGACGTGGGAGACACCGCCACGGGCGGCGGAGCGGAGCAGCCCGCTCAGACGCCGGGCAAACAGCCGCCGGTTGGGCAGATCGGTCAGCGGGTCGTGGTTGGCCTGCCAGGAAATCTCCCGAATCAGTTCGGCGTTGGAACGCAGGGTGGACTCCAATTCGGCATGCTGCCGGCAGGAGCGCAGCGCCACCGCCAGCTTGTCGGCCAGCGCGGCGATCTCCTCAATCATCGCCTGATCAAAATGGCGGCCGCGTCCCAGCACCAGCGCCCCGAACCGAGGCAATCGCCAGAAGTAGTAATAACGCCCATTCTGGACGGCAAAAAGGGGGAGAACCGGACGGGTGTCATCGGCCAACGCCACGGCCAGGGACGGCAACAGGGCAGCCAGCTTCTTGCCGCGCGGCAGCACGCGGACCGGGACCAGCCGGCCATCCTGCTCCTCGACCACCGCAGCGGTGGCGCAGCTCAGCCGGCGCAGAAACAACGGCAGGCAGTCGTCGAGCATCGCTGCCATCTCCAGGCTGGTGCCGATGGCCATCGCGATCTCGTGCAGCACCTCAAGCTGATAAAACTTTTCCTGAATCACAAAACCCCCACAACAGCGGTCTTGTTGTAAAATTCAAGATAATCCTGACCGTAATTGGCAATTTCGCCGATGGTCAGCGCCCCGACAAAGGGCAGGAGGCCATCGTCGATGGCCGCCATCTCCTGCCAAAAGTCGGCTTCCAGGAAAAGTGCCCGCGAAATGCAGTCCATCGCCAGCCGGATGGTGGGATACCTGCCGCCACCCTCGTACGCATAATCACTGCTCTGCCGGGCCTTGGAAGCGGCCGCCAGCAGAGTACTCCGATCACCGTGCAGAATCCGCACGAAGGCCCGCGACGGAGTCTCGCCGACGCAGAGCAGACTCTCACCCACAACCCTTACCGGATCGCGGACCACGATCTCGCCACCCAGGCGGGTGATGCCAAAGGGGTAGGATTTGGCGGTCTGAAAAAAATTCTCCGCCGAGAAGTCGTGTTTGGCATGGAGACGCACCAGCTCCCGGTATACCGGCCAGGCCGGCCGCCAGTCGAGGCTGTGGATCGCATTGCCCCCCGCTCCGGTCACCTTCAGCGGCTCGGAGATCGGCCGCCAGCCGTGGGCCACCCCGATGCTGCTCGGCAGGTCGACCATCGCCAGCACCACGCTGTCCCGGTGCATGCCACTCCGGTCGAGCACACAGGGCAGCGGCGTAAAGGAGAGGGTGCCGCAACCACCGCCCAGATAATTGTTTTCCAGTCCGAAGTGATTGTAAAGGGCTTCCACCAGCGCACCGGCGCCGCTGGACATCGCATCGACAAAAACAAAAAGGGTGCCGCCGGCTGCCGGCTCGGGAAAAGCGGCGACCAGAGCCGCATCAAGGTCACGTTGCGGGCGGGACAGTTCTTCGATCACCGCCACCCGGGGCGCGATCGGCAGCCCCACCGCCACCGTCCCCCGCGACAACCGCTGCCGGCCATGCATAATCTGCGGGAACACACCGCCGAATAGCGGTTTGTCGGTGGCAGCCAGGGCAGTGCGCAGCTCACTCGGCGCGTTGTCGTTGGCGGAACAACCCAGCAGCATAATTCCAGCCACCGCCGGATCCTCCTCCAGCTTCTGCAACACGCCGGCCAAGGCATCCGCCCGCCCCTGACTCTCCAACAGTATACGCATGACCTCTCCTAAAAGGTGAGGTGATAAGTGATAGTATGGTGCATTTCTCGACCGTGGCAGAAAAAGAAGACAAACGGCAACCCCGTGCAACTTGCCTCTCTTAAACCTAAACCCTGTCTAAAGGATGGTGGCTGCCCAACGGCATGTCAATTAAAAAACACCCACAAAGCGGTCCGATTTTCGAAGATGCTGGATTTTGCGCCGGCAACTGGCAAAAGAGCATGAGTATGCCCCAACCGCGAACAGGTTGCGGGGATGTGCTGGCCGGGGACTCCCGGCCAGCAGGCAGGCAAGGCCAAGAACCACAGTCGCGGAGTGCTATTGTCCGCTGAGATGGTTGCCGTTTTTTCAGTAGCCGGCCAGTCCCGTCGAGAAGACGATTCGCCCGAAGGTTCGGTTTAACGATGAACTGGTGAAACCGCTTATCACCATGCCCGGCAGAAAGGAGACCTGGCTGCCGACAGCGATTTTGACCTCGGGAACTGCTACCCAGATCTTCTCGCTGCCGTTTTCCACCAGCGCGTAAGTGTAGCCACCGCTGTTCATAGTTTCCACCAGCCTGCCGGTCACCGCCGACTGGGCGGCACCGCCGGTCATCGCTGCTCCGCCCTGACTTCCATTGCCGTGCTGGGATAAAGCGGCAGCCTGGAACGGACTACTGAGCAAAATAACGCCAACGAGCAGCAGGCCGACAGGAATAAACTTATTTTTCTAACGTGCATTCATGAAATAATCACCTCTTCTTGATTTTGGCCTCCCGTCTGGAGACCGACGGTTATGGGATGCGACCGGGCTGATAAAGCTAAGGTGGCACTATAGTCGGCACTCTCCACCGCCTGCACCGAGCCTAACTGGTTATGACAATCAAAACAGAAATATCGGACTCCGGATAAGGTTACTGGCGGAGAGGGTGGGATTCGAACCCACGGACCACTTGCGTGGTCAACGGATTTCGAGTCCGTCCCGTTCGACCACTCCGGCACCTCTCCCCATATTCTTTACGGTCCTACCGGCAGCCTGCCGGTAGGACCCCGCACTCTACCGCAAAAGCGGGCCGCCGCCTTGTTATTTTTTAGAGCCCCGCCCTCTTGGTCCGAAAAAAATCGCGCAGCAACCCACCGCACACCCGGGCCAGCACCCCACCCCGCACGGCAAAGCGGTGATTGAGCCGCGGATCCTGGGCCAGTTGAAACAGGGAATCAACCGCCCCCGCCTTGGGGTCGGGGGCCCCGTAAACCAGCCGTTCAATCCGGGCCTGAATCATCGCCCCCACACACATCACGCAGGGCTCCAGGGTGACATAGAGAGTGGCTCCCAACAGGCGGTGATTACCAATCTCCGCCGCCGCCCGGCGCAAAACCACGATCTCGGCATGGGCGGTGGGGTCGCAAAGCTCCAGGGTTCGATTGCCGTCGGCGGCGGTGAGCCGGTCCCCGGCGGCCACCAACAGGGCCCCCACCGGCACCTCGCCCCGCCCTGCCGCCCGCTCGGCCTCGGCCAGGGCCGATTCCATCCAGACCGCGTCCCGCTCCCACTCCACCGTCGCCACCGCTATTAAGCCGCTTCCCTGGCCGCCCTTTTTCGGGCCAGGGCGTAGTTGGCCGCCTCCCAGCCAGCCACACAGCCCTCACCCACCGCCTTGGCCATCTGCCAGGGCGGACCGGCGATATCCCCGGCCGCATAAATTCCGGCGATATTGGTCTCCTGCTTCTTGTTGGTGGCAATGTAAGAGAAAGTTTCACTGTCCAGCATCACCCCCAAAGTGGTGACCAGCTCCATCATCCCCTTGGCCCCCAGTTCGATGAAGACTCCATCCACCGCCAGGGTGCCGCCGCTCTCCAGCAGCAGCGACTCCACCGCCTTGTCACCGCCGATCTCTTTAACCCACTCCCCTTCATGAACCTGAACCGGGCTTTTATCCAGTTCGGCCCGCAACTGCGGTGTTACCTCCAGCTTTTGGGCCACCAGATGAACCTCGGCCGCGTACTTGGTCAGGGTGACCGCCCCATCCACCGCCGCCGATTCATTACCCACCACCGCCACCCTGGCGTTGCGGTAAAAGTTGGCATCGCAATCAACACAGTAGCTGACCCCCTTGCCGACCATCTCCTTCTCCCCCTTGACCTTCAGCTTTTTACGGGCGGTCCCGGTGGCGAAAACAAGGGTCCGGGCCGTCAACTCCCGGCCGCTTTCGATCCGCACCTTAAACAGATCTTCGGCCTGCTCCACACTGAGCAGATCCTCGGTGAGCAGTTCCACCCCGAAGCGCCGGGCCTGGTTCAGGGCCACCGCCAGCAGGTCACTGCCCTCGGTGACCCCATCAACGCAGAGATAGTTCTCCACATGGGCCCGGTAAATGCTGCTCCTTTCGGGCTTGCCCAGCACCACCACCTCAGCCTTCTTGCGCACCGCGTGTACCGCCGCCTGCAAACCGGCCGGACCACTGCCAACAATCAATACATCCACGATCTCTTCAGCCATATTATCCCTCCTTTTCCGCAACATGCGCCTTAGACCTTTTTGGTTGACCAACAGCGGGGAGTGTAACGGCTGCCGGAGTCTTTGGCAAGGGGGCGGCTGCCCTCCGGCTAAGCGCTGAAAACAAAGTAGCAGACTCCCACCAGAATCACGCTGGCTGCCCGGAACAGCTGACTGTAAACGATCAGCTCCCCGGCCAGACGGGGGGGGAAAATTCCCGCGTAATAGGGCAACTGGTGGCGCAGAGCCTGGATAGGAGCAGCGATAACGGTCCCGATCAGCAAGGCCAGTACCACGTCGCGATTACTCAAGGTATGACCATCGAGCAGGGCTCCGGCGGCGGCCAGGCCGGAGGTCAGCTCGGTGGCCGCCACCAAAACTATCACCCCGATACTCTCCGGCGGCAACCAGGAGAAGAAACCGACATGCTCCTCCACCCAACCACTGAGGCGGGCGAAATAACCCAACCGATTGGCCCAAAAGAAAAATCCATAGATCGGAGTGGTGATCAGCATGATCCGCAGCAGCCGCCGCTGCAAGCGACGCCGGATCTTTCGCCCCAATTCCCCAAACGACAAGGGCTTCTTGCCGCTGGTCCGGCCGTAATGGGGTACTGCGGGGACGGGCAGCAACAGCCGGCCGGCCAGGGTAATCAGCAGGGTGCGCAGCAGGGCCGAGGTGAAGGTCAACCCCACGTAGAGCAGGGCCGCCCCTTTGATAAAGGGAGCCATCATGAAAAAGACCGTCGGCAGATGAAGAAAAAAACGGGGCAGGCCATGGAGCAGGTGGACGAGCAACAGCTCCCGGCGCTGAATCTTACCCTCTCGATAGGCCTCGGCCAGCAGAGTATTGGCGGAAACACCCGAGACAAAGGCCAGGGCAAAACTGCTGCCGGCAATTTCGGAAAAGCGGCCATAACGGATGAAGGGGGCCGCCACCCGGGAAAGGGCCCGGCTCCAGCCCAGCTCCTCGATCAACCCGGCCAGCACCAACCCCAGGGAGATAAAAAGAAAAATTTTGCTTAGGGGCAGCAGAAGCCCCCGGTACAGCTCGCTCAGTTCCACTGCCAACCCACGTTAAAGGAGCAAATAGGTGTCCAGCCGGGCCAAAAGTTCCTCCCGGCCCTCCCCGGTTTTGGCGGAGAAGAGGAGACGATCGGCGGCGGTGATCCCCAGGCCAGCATCCAAGGCCCGGGCCTGGCGACGCTGCTCGTTGCGGGAGAGTTTATCCATCTTGGTGTACACCGGCAGATAAGGGACGTTGACGCTCTGCAACCAGCCGATCAGCATCCGGTCCAGATCTTTGAGGGCGTGGCGCAGGTCGATGATCACCACCACACAGCGCAGGTTGGGACGGGTTTCCAGGTAGGAGCTGATCAGCAACCGCCACTTCTCCTGCAGCCCTTTATCAACCTTGGCGTAACCGTAACCGGGCAGATCGACCAGGTGCAGGGCCTCATCAACCAGGTAGAAGTTGAGGCTCTGGGTTTTGCCGGGGCGGGCGCTGACCTTGACCAGGTTCTTGCGCCGCACCAGGCAATTGATCAAGCTGGATTTGCCCACGTTGGAACGGCCGGCGAAGGCGATCTCCGGCAGGTCCCCTTCCGGCAGGCGGGAGAGGCTGAAAACACTGTCCACGAAATGGATGTTATCGATTTTCATCCTCAATCCCGCCCCGCGCAGGGGGCATCAGCAGGCAAGTTACCAATCAGATCACCTTGTTCAACGAATATTCGATAATCCCCTCGGCGCCGTGCTTGAGCAACCGGGGAATCAGATCACGAACCTCATGCTCGGAGATCACCGTTTCCACCGAAAACCACTCCTGCCGCCCCTCTTTCTGGTAAAGGGGGGAGACGGTGGGGGCGTTGAGGCTGGGCAGCATCTCGATCACCTCATCCAGGCGGCCCTTGGGGACGTTCATCTTGAGGCCGACGATCCGGTCGGCCTTCAACGCCCCTTGCAGCAGCAGCGAGATATTTTCGATCTTCTCCCGCTTCCAGGGGTCGGCCCAGGCTTCCTTGCTGGCGATCAGCTGGGTGTTGGAACTCATCAACTCCTCGATAATCCGCAGGCCGTGGGCCCGAATGGTGCTTTCGGTCTCAGTGACCTCGACAATGGCGTCGGCCAGCCCCGAAACCACCTTGGCCTCGGTGGCTCCCCAGGAGAAGGAGATATCGACGTTGATCTTGCGGGCGGCAAAATAGTTCCGGGTAAAGTTGACCAGCTCGGTGGCGATCTTCTTGCCCTCCAGATCCTCCGCCCGCTTGATCGGGGAATCCCCCGGCACCGCCAGTACCCAGCGGGTGGGCTTGCGGCTCACTTTGGAATAGACCAAATCGGCCACCACTACCACCTCGGAGTTGTTCTCCAGCGTCCAATCCTTGCCGGTGATGCCGGCGTCCAACACCTGTTTTTCGATATAGACCGACATCTCCTGGGGCCGGCAGATGGAGCAGCTTAGTTCCGGATCATCGATCTCGGGAAAATAGTTACGGGAAGAGAGTTTGATCTGCCAGCCCGATTTGGCGAACAGCTCGATGGTGGCCTTCTCAAGGCTACCCTTGGGAATACCCAGCTTCAACTGTCTCATTTCTTATATACCTCCGCGGGATCGAAAACCGGGGTTTCAGTGGTTTCCAGGTGGGGATCGGGTCCGGGAAACCCGGCCAGCCGCCGATAAAAACAGGTCCGATGGCCGGTGTGGCAGGCTGCCCCGCCCACCTGTTCAACCCGGAAAATTACGGTGTCGGCATCGCAATCCACCCGGATCTCCCGAACCTGCTGAATGTGGCCCGAGCTCTCGCCCTTGAGCCAGATCTTGGCCCGCGAGCGGCTCCAGTAGTGAGCCTGGCCGGTCTCCAGGGTGCGTTGCCAGGCGATCTCGTTAATATAGGCCAGCATCAGCACCTCACCGCTTTGATGGTCCTGGACAATGGCGGGCAGCAGCCCCTTCTCCCCCTTGCTGAAATCAAGCATCCTTCTCTTTTCCTCGTGTTTTATCCGGCGTTTCGGCCCGGGCGGCCTCCCGGTCCCGCTCCCGCCCCAACATGTTGATGATGCAGGCGGAGCGGAACTTGCAGTACTCCAGGGGCCGATGGCAACGGGCCTCTTCCTCCCGCACCTTCTCCCGGTATTTTTCACAGAGCAGTTCCATTATTTCACGTTTCCCCGTGGCTCGACAAAGACAAAAGCGTCAGAATAGGGACATCATACCGTATTGTCAAGCCGCAAAAAACTTCGACCGCCCCGCCCACCGTGTTGCCACCATCTTTTTTAGTGCGCCACTCAAGATATTTTCGGTTATAATGCCCTGTTACCCGATCAGATCCTGCGGGTCGGCCTCTCTTCGAGACACCAGCACTCCTTAATATTGAATAACAGGGCCATGGAAGACCTCAAGGTCGAGCTGGAACAGCTTGCGCAACTGCTGCAGAATATCCGCGTCGCCGTGGAGCCCCTGGCCCGCGACGGGCGTTTACGGCAGTGGCAGAAGGTCAATTTCGACAAGCACGGGGACCTGCTGGCGGAA
>DSDS01000098.1 GCA_011048585.1 Desulfurivibrio alkaliphilus
AGCAGCGGCCGCCGGTTCTGCCCCCGGCCATGCAAATATTGACCAAACCGATGCTCAATCAGCGGAAGCGGGAGAAGATGAGATGAACGAAAGAGAACGTCAAATGGCGCTGGAGTCCGTGCGCATGGGGCTTGCGGCCCTCAAAAAGGCCTTCAACCTGTCGGATGATCAGTTCGAGGCCCTGGCCCAGTTTGCCGGGGCGGAAGCGGTCCTGAAGCGTGAACCGGTGGCCGCTCCGGCCGTTCCGGCCGCTCCGGCTCCCAAGACTCCGGCTGCTCCGGCGCCAGCGGCTCCGGCTCAACCGGCGCCCGATCAGGCCGCCCAAAAGGCGGCGGCGGAAGCCAAGGCGGCGGAAGAGGCCAAGCAGGCGGCGGCAGCCAAAGCCGCGGCGGAGGCGAAAGCGGCCGAGGAGGCCAAAAAAGCCGCCGAAGCCAAGGCCGCTGCCGAAGCTAAAGCCGCCGTGGAAGCCAAGGCGGCGGAAGAGGCCAAGCAGGCAGCGGCAGCCAAAGCCGCCGCGGAAGCCAAGCAGGCATCCGAGGCCAAGGCGGCTGAAGAGGCTAAAAAGAGCGCCGCGCCCAAGCCCGCGGCCGCCAAGCCCGCCCCCGCTCCCCAGGCAGCCGCTGACTTAAGCGTCGGCGAACTGGCCGGGGAGAAGAGCAGTTTGAGCGAGCGGGCCGGCAAGGTGCCTCCGGATTCGTACACCCAGGCTTATTCCGGGGCGATCCGGCAGGTGAAGTTGGGCAACGGTGATAAGGCTGTCACCGTTGGCGGGATCAACGCCCTGCCGTTCCACCTTTTTGAAGGGAAAATGGACAATAAGCCCTTGATCGCCATGGATATTCTCGACATTAAGCCCGAGGAGTGGCCGACCACCCTGACCCGCCATTTCGAGGGGGTGATGGACAATCCCGTGGCCTGGGCCCAAAAATGCGTCAACGACTACCAGGCCGAAGCTCTCTGTATCTCCCTGGTCGGCACCGACCCCAACGGCAAGAATCGCCCGGCTTCGGAAGCGGCCAAGATCGCTTCCGAGGTGATCAGCGCGGTGGATGTCCCGATCATCGTCTGGGGCTGCGGCAACTCCGAAAAGGACACCGAGACCCTGCGCGAACTCACCGCTATCATCGGCGACAAGAAGGTTTGCCTGGCTCCCTTGGAGGATAAAAACTACCGCTCCCTGGGTGCCACCGCCATGGCCTTCCAGCACCCCATGGTGGCCTCCTCTCCCATCGACGTCAACTTGGCCAAGCAGCTCAATATCCTGCTGGAGAATCTCGGGGTTCCCCTGGATACGGTGTTGATCGATCCCTCCATTGGGGCTCTCGGCTACGGTATCGAGTACACCTACTCGGTCATGGAACGAATCCGCCTGGCCGCTCTGACCCAGAAGGACGAGAAGCTGCAGGTACCCTTTATCTGCAACTTGGGCCGTGAGGTCTGGAAGGCCAAGGAGTGCCGCCTGCCCAGCGATGAATTGCTTGGCGATCAGGAGAGCCGCGGCGTGTTGATGGAGGCGATCACCGCCTCCTGTCTGCTGATGGCCGGCGGTGAAGTGTTGATCATGCGCCACCCCAGGGCCATTGCCCTGACCAGGTCCCTGATCAAGGGCCTGATGGGTTAAACGGTAAAACAGACGAGATAACGGAAAAATATCTGAAGGAGAATAGCAATGTCCAAGATCATCTGTTCCGCCGCCATCCGGGGGGCCCACAAGATCGTCGATATGGCCGAGGAGCGTTATGAGGCGGCCCTGAAAAAATATGGCGCCGAGCAGGAGGTCGCCTTTCCCAACACCGCTTACTACCTGCCCATCATTTACAGCATGCTGGGTGCCAAGGTGGAACGGATCGGCGACATGAAGGAGATCTTCCAGGAGTGTCGCAAGCTGTTGCCGGAAAAGGTCAGCGACAACCTCTGGCTCCCCTATCTGGCTCCGGCCCTCGACGCCGGCATGGCCACCTTTTTTGCCGAAGAGATGTTCGAGGTGATCCGCTACCTCGAAGAGCCCAACTTCTATGCCAAGACCGAAGATCCGCTGGCCGACAATATCTGGCTGGGGGCGGCCGACGACGTGGTCTTCCGCAAGCGCGGGGTGGAGTTTGTCGACGGCTCGGCCCCGGGGTTTGCCGCCATCATGGGGACCCCCGCCGATCCCGAGATGGCCAGCAGAATCGCCCTGGAGCTGCAGGAGAAGAACCTCTATATCTTCATGCATGACCAGACCGGTGGTCTCAGCATGCCGGAACAGCTGGTCAAGAGCGGGGTTCAGATCGGCTGGAACACCCGGCTGGTCCCTTTCGGTAAGAGCTACACCACGGCGGTGTTCGCCATCGGCTTTGCCTGCCGGGTGGCCATGGCCTTCGGCGGCATCAAGCCCGGCGACTACAAGGGCAACCTGATCTACAACAAGGACCGGACCTTTGCCTTTGTCATGGCGTTTGGCGAGGTCAGCGACGAGTGGTATGCCAACGCCGCCGGGGCCATCAACTGGGGCTTCCCCACCATCTCCGATTACGATATCCCCCAGGTACTCCCCACCGGCATCTGTACATACGAGCACGTGGTCAGCCGGGTGCCCCACGAGGAGATCGTGCAGAAGGCGATCGAAGTGCGGGGGCTCAAGGTCAGTGTCACCAAGATCGATATCCCCATGTCCTTTGGTCCCGCCTTCGAAGGCGAGCGGATCAGAAAGGATGATCTCTTCATGGAGTGCGGCGGTGGCCGTACCCCCGGGGTGGAGGTGCTGATATCCAAGGATATGTCCGAGATCGAGGATGGTAAGGTCACCGTCGAAGGCCCGGATATTCAGGAGATCGAACAGGGCCACAACCTGCCCCTGGCGATTCTGGTGGAGGTGGCCGGGCGCGAGATGCAGTCCGACTACGAGCCGATTTTAGAGCGCCAATTCCACCATCTGATCAACTACATCCAGGGCCTGATGCATATGGGCCAGCGGGATATCATGTGGCTGCGCATCGGCAAGGCCGCCGTCGAGAAGGGCTTTTCGCTGGTCCATATCGGCAAGGTGTTGCACGGCAAGCTCCACCAGGAGTTTGGGGCCATCGTCGACAAGATTCAGGTCAAGATCTATACCACCTCTGAAAAGGTGAGCGAGGTGATGGAGCTGGCCAAGAATGTCTACGCTTCCCGGGATGAGCGCCTGGGCAGCATGACCGACGAGACCGAAGAGGTCTTCTACTCCTGTACCCTCTGCCAGTCCTTTGCCCCCAGCCATGTCTGTATCATTACCCCCGAGCGGATCGGGATGTGCGGGGCTTACAACTGGCTGGATGGCAAGGCTTCCTACCAGATCAACCCCACCGGTCCCAACCAGCCCATCACCAAGGGTGATTGCCTGGATCCCGCCCTGGGGATTTTCCAGGGGATCAACGAGTTTGTCGGCCAGGCCTCCCGCGGGGCGGTGACCGAATTGGCCTGCTACTCCCTGATGAACAGCCCGATGACCGCTTGCGGCTGCTTTGAGGCCATCGCCGCCATGCTGCCCCAGTGCAACGGGATCATGGTGGTCAACCGTGATTATATGGGGATGACTCCCTCGGGGATGAAGTTCACCACCCTGGCCGGGATGGCCGGCGGTGGAGCCCAGACCCCCGGCTTCATGGGGGTCTCCAAACACTACCTCACCAGCCCCAAACTCTTCCTGGCCGAGGGGGGGCTTTCCCGTCTCGTCTGGCTGCCCAAGATGCTCAAGGAGGAGTTGAAGGATAAGCTGGTTGAGCGCTGCCAGGCGGTGGGGATGCCCGATTTTTACGACAAGATCGCCACCGAGGAGAACGGGACCACCGAAGAGGAGATTCTCGAATTTCTCAAGAAGGTTGGCCATCCGGCCCTTGAGATGGAAGCGGTGGTGTAGCTTAGTATCGTAACTTGGCTTTTTATCGATAATTTACTCTCAATTCAGAGTTTTTTCTGTTGATCGAGGAGGAACGGACAAATGGCTTTGACGGGAATTCAAATCCTCAAGATGCTCCCCAAGAAAAATTGCGGGGAATGTGGTATCCCCACCTGCCTGGCCTTTGCCATGAAGGTGGCGGCCGGGCAGACCGAAATCGCTGAGTGCCCCTATGTCAGCGACGAGGTCAAGGAGCAGATCGGCGAGGCCTCGGCCCCTCCCATCCGCACCGTAAAATTGGGCGGGGGCGATCATATTTTCACCACCGGCGGCGAGACCTGTCAGTTTCGCCACGAGAAGCGTTTTGAGAACCCCACCGGGATCGCGGTCCTGGTGACCACCGAGATGGACAACGCCGCCGTGGATGGACGGCTGGAGCGGTTCAAGTCGTTGCGCTATGAGCGGGTTGGCGTGATGCTCAAGGCCGACCTGGTGGCGATCAAGGATGCCAAGGGTGATGCCGCTTCCTTCTCCGCCCTGGTGAAGAGAGTCCTGGCCGAGGCCGAGGATGCCAAGCTGATCCTGATCAGCGACAGTCCCGATAATCTGGCCGCCGCCGCCAAGGAGTGCGGTGAGCGCAAGCCCCTGCTCTTTGGCGCCACCTTGGCGAACGCCGATGCCATGGCCAAGATCGGCCAGGAGTGCGGTTGCCCGGTGGGGGTTAAAGGACAAAACGTCGATGACACCGTGGCGATCAGCGAAAAGTTGCTGGCGGCGGGTTTGAAGGATCTGGTGATCGACACCGGTGCCCGGACGGTTCGGGCCGCGTTCGAGGATAACGTTTTGGCTCGGCGGGCGGCGGTGAAGAGCAAGTTCAAGCCCCTGGGCTTTGCCACCATCACCTTCCCCTGCGAGATCACCGACGACCCCATGCTGGAGGCGATGGTCGCCTCGGTCCTGATCGCCAAGTATACCGGGATCGTGGTCCTCTCCGACCTCCAGGGCGACACCCTGTTCCCGCTGCTGCTGGAACGGCTCAATATCTTCACTGACCCGCAGCGGCCGATGGTGGTCCAGGAGGATGTCTATCCGGTCAACGGCCCTGGCGACAGTTCGCCGGTTCTGATCACCTGTAATTTCTCGCTGACCTACTTCATTGTTTCCGGCGAAATTGAGGGCAGCAAGGTTCCCTCCTGGCTGTTGATCAAAGATACCGAAGGGTTGAGCGTCTTGACCGCCTGGGCGGCTGGTAAATTCGGGGCTGACATGATTGCCCAGTTTATCAAGAAATCGGGGATCCTGGAGAAGGTTAAACACCGGGAACTGATTATTCCCGGTTACCTTGCTTCCCTGAAGGGGGAGTTGGAGGAGGAGCTGCCCGAGTGGAAGATCGTCATCGGGCCCCGTGAAGCCGGGCACCTCCCCGCTTTCTTAAAGGAATGGAAAGCGGCGGCCTGATTTTGGGGTGACATCCCCAGACCACGATCGAGGAATCAAACGCGATGTCACGTATAACCTTGAAGCTTAACGGGATGGAGGTTGTCGCCGAGTCCGGTCTGACCGTGCTTGAGGTGGCTCGTCGTGCCGGGATAGCTATTCCCACCCTTTGTCACTTCAAGAACCGCCCCGCCGATCATCACTGCGGAATATGCGCGGTGGAGATTGCCGATGCCCAGCGCTTCAAGCTCCAGCCCCTGCCCGGCGCGGATCTTTTTCCGGCCTGTGCCGTGGAGGCCGTGGCGGGGATGGAGGTTCAGACCGAATCCAAACCGGTTATCGCCTATCGCCAGCACCGTCTGGCCACGCTCTCTCAAACCCACTTTGGTGACTGCAAGGCCCCTTGCAATCTCACCTGTCCTGGTCAAATCAATGTTCAGGGCTACATCGCCCATATCGCCAAGGGTGAATACGAGGAAGCGTTGCGCCTGATCATGGAGCGCAATCCGCTGCCCTTTTCCGTCGGTCGGGTCTGTCCCCGCTTCTGTGAAACCCGCTGCCGACGAATTCTGGTTGATGAGTCGCTGTCGATCAACCACCTGAAGCGGTTCGTCGCCGACTGGTGCCGGGCCCACGAGATCGAACTCAATATTCCCAAGGAACGTCCCACCGGCAAGCGGGTGGCGGTGATCGGCGGCGGTCCCGCCGGCCTGACCGCCGCCTATTTCCTGACCCGTATGGGTCACGATGCTACGATTTTTGAGGCCGCTCCCCGTCTGGGGGGCGCTCTGCGCTACGGTTTTCCCGATTACAAGATTCCCAAGGATGTCCTGGATTACGAGGTTGACTCCATCCTCAAGATGGGGATCTCCATCCGTCTCAACCAGCGTTGGGGCAAGGATTTCACCCTGCAGGATCTGCGCGATCAGGGATTTGACGCAACCTTTCTCGGGATCGGCGCCACCGTCGATCAAAACCTCGATATCCCCTGCGATCGCTTCGAGAATGTCTATACCGCCCTGCAATTTCTTCGCCTGGTTAACGATGGTAAAAAGCTCGATCTCGGTCGGCGGGCGGCGGTAATCGGCGGCAACAACATCGCCCTGGAAGTGGCCCGTTCCCTGTTGCGTTTCGGCTTGGAGGAGGTGACGCTGGTCTATCCCCGGGCCAAGATCGAGATGCCGGCCCACCAGAGAAACATTCATGAGGCGGAGCAGGAGGGGGTACAGTTCATGCTCATGGCCTCGCCGCTGGATCTTTGCTCCCCTCCCGAATCAGATGCCCGGCTTAAGCTGAATCTGATCAGGATGAAACTGGGAGAGGCGGACAGCCGCGGCCGGCGGGAGGTGATTCCGGTCCCCGACTCCAGGTTGGCCTTGGCGGTGGATACTGTGGTGGGCTCCCTGGATCAGTTTGCCGTGGCCGGCACCATGCCCGGCGGCGAACTGGAAGCTGCCCTGGAGCTGAGTCCCAAGGGGATGATCGTGGCCAGCCCCCGCGACTTTCAGACCAATATCGACGGGGTTTTCGCCGGCGGTGATGCCATCAGTGGGGTTAAGTCGGTGATCCAGGCGGTGGTGGGGGCCCGGCGGGCGGCGATCAATATTCATGCTTATGTCATGGGGGTGGAGAAGGAGGCCGCGGAGAGCCGCTTCAACTTCACCCGGGGCCGGGGTTTTGACGATGTCAGCTCGCAAATTTTCGCCGGAATCGAGACCCGGTTGCGGGAGAAGATGCCCCAGCGGCCCTACGAGGTTTCCCGGCAGGATTTCGACGAGGTCAAACTTGGCTTCACCGAGAAAATGGCCCGCCGCGAGGCCGACCGCTGCCTCTCCTGCGGCTGCACCGCCTTTGATCGTTGTGAGCTCAAGGAGCTCGATATCGCCTATAACGTCAATCTTACCAAGAGCGGCATGGGCACCGAGCCGCGCTATTCCATTGACACCTCCCACCGGGCGATCGATATCGATCCCAACAAATGCATCTACTGCCAGCGCTGCCTCCGGGCCTGCGAGTATGACGCTTTAGAGCTGAGCGCCGCCGCTCTGGATCAGGAAGGCCGGCCGGAGGGGCTGGTGATCCGTTTCAAGGATAATTGCGTCTCCTGCGGCAAGTGCGTGGACAGCTGCTCAACGGGTGCTTTGAACAAGAAACAGCGGCTGGTCCCTATCCAGGGCGAGCCGGTGCGGGAGGTCAGAACCACCTGCCCTTACTGCGGAACCGGCTGCCAGTTGATCCTCAAGGTCAAGGGCCAGACCGTGATGGAAGCCACCGCCGATCCCGAGGTGGGGCCCAACTACGGCGATCTCTGCGTCAAGGGGCGTTTCGGCCACAACTTCATCCAGCATCCCGACCGCCTCAAGCGCCCGCTGATCCGGCGGCGGCCCGGAGGTCCCCTGGTGCCGGCCAGCTGGGATGAGGCCCTGGATATGATCGCCGGCAACTTTGCCCGGATCATGGTGGAAAAGGGGGCCGACGCCCTGGTCGGCCTCTCCTCGGCCCGTTGCACGGTGGAGGAGAATTACGCCTTCCAGAAATTTTTCCGCACGGTGGTCGGCACCAACAATGTCGATCACTGCGCTCGTTACTGACACAGCCCCACGGTTGCAGGGCTTGCAATCACGCTGGGTTCCGGGGCAATGAGCAACGATATTGCCGGGATTGAAGACAACGAAGTGCTGCTGGTGATCGGCTCTAACACCAGCGAGGCCCATCCGGTGATCGCCCTGCGGATGATGCGGGCGGTGAAGAAGGGGGCCAAGCTGCTGGTGGTCGATCCCCGGGCCATTGAACTGACCAGAAGCGCCCGGGTCTGGCTGCGGCAGCGGCCCGGCACCGACGGGGCGCTGATCAACGCCATGTGCCACGTCATCATCCGTGACGATTTGCACGATAAAAAATTCGTCGCCGAGCGGACGGAAAACTTTGAGCAGCTGAGGCAGGCCGTGACCGACTGCACCCCCCAGTGGGCGGAGAAGATCACCGGGGTGCCGGCGGCCGATATCGAGGAGGCGGCCCGCATCTACGCCCGGGCCCAAAGGGCCGGGATCTACTACACCATGGGGATCACCCAGCATACCTCCGGCACCGACAACGTCCGAGCCCTGGCCAACCTGGCCCTGCTGACCGGCAATCTGGGTAAGACCGGCGCCGGCCTCAACCCCTTGCGGGGGCAGAACAACGTGCAGGGCTCCAGCGACATGGCCTGTGTACCGAGCCTGCTGCCCGGTTACCGAGCGGTGACCGATCCTGAAGCCCGCCGCCATTTTGAGGAGATCTGGGGGATGCCGGTGCCGGCGGAGCCGGGCCTTACCGCCACCGAGACCATGCCGGCCATCCTTGATGGCCGGGTAAGCGGCATGTGGATCATGGGCGAGAACCCGGTACTCAGCGACCCCAACAGCGGTCATGCGGAAAAGGCGCTGAAAAAACTAGAATTTCTAGTGGTCCAGGATATTTTTCTGACCGCCACCGCCGAACTGGCCGACGTGGTTCTGCCCGCCGCCTGCTTTGCCGAGAAGGATGGCACCTTCACCAACACCGAGCGGCGGGTGCAGCGGGTGCGCCGGGCCGTCGCTCCGCCGGGGGAGGCCATGGACGACCTTTCCATTATTAATTTGGTGACGGCCAGGATGATCGGCAACAAACCGGGGATGACGATCCGACCCGATCAGGAGTTCACTCTCCCCGGCGGCGGTCGGTGCCGGGTTTTCGCCCCCCTGCCGGAGGAGGTTTTTGCCGAGATCAGCCGAGCCTGGCCCCATCTTGCCGGGGTCTCCCATCAGCGACTGGACCGCGAGGGCGGACTGCAGTGGCCCTGTCCCGACCCCGAACACCCCGGCACCCCCATTCTCTTTGTGGACTCTTTCCCCGTTGGCCGGGCCAAGTTCACCGCCGTCACCTGGAACGGTCCCAAGGAGGTGACGGATCCCGAATACCCGTTGATCCTGACCACCGGCCGCCTGCTCTACCAGTACCATACCGGGACCATGACCAGGCGCTCCCGGGTGCTGGAGGAATCGGCGCCGGCTCCCTTTGTTGAGCTTCATCCCCGGGATGCCGAAGCCCTTTCTCTGGCCGACGGCGAGATGGTCAGGGCGACCTCGCGGCGGGGGGCGATTACCCTGCCGGTGTTGATCACCGAGCGAGTGGAGCCAGGGGTGGTATTTATCCCCTTTCATTACCACGAGGCGGCGGCCAACCTTTTGACCAACGACGCCCTGGATCCGGTCTGCAAGATCCCGGAGGCTAAAGTCTGTGCCGTGAGAATTGAAAAGATCGCAGCATGAACCCGTTACGAAATTTTTCGTGATTTTCTTATAACAGTGGAGAGTGAGATGGCAAAAGCAAAGGAACAGAAATCCGGAGCCGTGCTGGTGGTTGGCGGCGGGGTGGCGGGAGTGCAGGCCGCCCTCGACCTGACCGACCTGGGCTACTACGTCTATCTGGTGGAAAAAGCGGCGGCTGTTGGCGGTGCCATGGCCATGCTGGATAAGACCTTTCCCACCAACGACTGTTCGCTCTGAATTCTCGCGCCCAAGCTGGTGGAGGCCGGTCGGTCTCCCAATATCGAGATTCTGAGCAACACCGATCTCCTGGAGCTCTCCGGCAAGCCCGGGGCCTTTGCCGCCAAGCTGCGGATTCGCCCCCGCTATATCGATCCCGACAAGTGCACGGCCTGCGGGATGTGTACCCAGTACTGCCCCCGCCATCTGGTGGATAGCTACAACGAGGGACTGGCCCTGACCCGGCCGATCCATATCGACTATCCCCAGGCGGTGCCGGCCAGCTACTTTATCGATCCCGAGGCCTGCCTGCACCTGAAGCACGGAACCTGCAAGATTTGCGTGCCGGTCTGTCAGAGCCGGGCCATCGACTTTTCCCAGCAGCCGGAAGAGCGGACCATCAACGTGGGCGCGGTGGTGATGGCCCCCGGCTTCGGCCGGGTACCCGATGCCGCCTTGGAAAAGTATGGCTACGGCAAGCATCCCGATATCCTGACCAGCCTGGAGTTTGAACGGCTGCTCTGCGCCTCGGGTCCGTTTGAGGGCGAGCTGCTGCGGCTTTCCGACCGCCAACATCCCAAGAAGATCGCCTTTATCCAGTGTGTCGGCTCCCGGGATCTGAGTTGCGACAATGGTTACTGCTCTTCGGTCTGCTGCATGTACGCGATCAAGGAGGCGATGGTGGCCAAGGAGCATGAGCCCGACCTGGAGATCACCATCTACTACATGGATATGCGGACCCAAGGCAAGGGATTTGACGCCGCCCGTACCCGGGCCGAGGCCAAGGGGATCAAGTTTGTCCGGGCCCGGGTGGCCGATGTGATGCCCTGGAACAAGAACCTCAAGCTGACCTATTCGACCCTGGATGGCTCCCACTTCTTCGAAGCCTACGATATGGTGGTGCTGTCGGTGGGGTTGGACTCCCCCCCCGATGCCCAGGGACTGGCCAAGATCGCCGACTTTGAACTCAACCGCTATAACTTCTGCCAGACCGAAACCTTCACCCCCCTGCTGACCAGCCGGCCCGGGGTGGTGGTGGCCGGCGCCTTCCAGGGTCCCAAGGATATTCCCGAGAGTGTCACCCAATCCAGTGCCGCCGCCGGTCTGGTCTCGGCTCTGACCAAGGATCAGCGGGGCAAGGGGTTTGTGGTCAAGACCTACCCCGATGAGCAGGCGGTTACCGACGAAGATGAGATTCGGATCGGGGTTTTCGTCTGCCACTGCGGGGTCAATATCTCCAGCGTGGTGGATGTGGCCAATGTCGATCAGTATGTGGAGGGAATGGAGGGGGTGGTCTATCACGCCCAGAGCCTTTACAGCTGCTCCCAGGATGCCCAGGAGGTACTTAAGCAGAAGATCAGGGAGCATAACCTCAACCGGGTGGTGATCGCCGCCTGTTCGCCCCGGACCCACGAACCGCTCTTCCAGGAGACCCTGAAGGATGCCGGTTTGAACCGTTGTCTCTTCGAGATGGTTAATATCCGTGACCAGTGCTCCTGGGTTCACGCCAATGAACCGGCTGCGGCTACCGCCAAGTCCCGGGATCTGGTGCGGATGGGAATCGCCAAGGCGCGTCATATCAAACCGCTGCCGGAGCAGACGGTGCCGGTGATCGACAAAGCCCTGGTGCTTGGGGGCGGAATCGCCGGGATGACCGCGGCCTTGAGCCTGGCCGAGCAGGGCTTTGCCACCACCTTGGTGGAGAGGGAGGGGCGGCTGGGCGGCCATCTGCTCAACGCTGCCTACACCCTCCAGGGCGACCAAACCGCCCAGGTGGTCAAGGATCTGGTTGCCCGGGTCAAAAAAGAGAAAAACATCGCACTCTTCACCGAGAGCGAACTGGTCCAGGTCGGCGGCTTCGTCGGCAACTTCTCTTCGGTGGTGCGCAGTGGCCAGGGCAAAAATCTCAAGGAGACCACCGTTGACCACGGGGTGATCATTATCGCCACCGGCGGCCGTGAACACCGGCCGGAAAAGGTGTTGGAGAGCCCGGTCACCTATTCGGCCAAAGTGATCACCCAGAGTGAGCTGGAGAGTCGGCTGGCCGGCAGGGCCAAGAGCCGGGTGCCGAAATCGGTTGTAATGATTCAGTGCGCCGGCAGCCGGGGGGACGACCTCAACTACTGCAGCAAGAACTGCTGCAACAATGCGGTTAAAAACGCCTTGAAGATCAAGGAGATCAATCCCGAGTCCCAGGTGGTGGTCTTGTATCGTGATCTGCGTACCTACGGCTACGCGGAGGATTACTATCGGCAGGCCCGGGAGCAGGGGGTTCTCTTTATTCCCTACAGCCTGGCGGCCAAACCCAAGCTCAGCGCCGGCAAGTCGCCCAAGGTCACCTTCCATGATCCGATCCTGCGGGAGGAGGTTACCCTGGCTCCGGATCTGCTGGTTTTGAGTACCGGGATCGTGCCCGAGGGCACGGCCGAGATGAGCCGTTTGCTAAAGGTGCCGGTCAACGAGGATAAGTTTTATCTGGAGGCCCATGTCAAGCTGCGTCCGGTGGAGCTGCCGGTTTCCGGGGTTTATGTCTGCGGCCTGGCCCATTCCCCCAAACCGGTGGATGAGATTGTGGTCCAGGCCCAGGCGGCTGCGGCCAAGGCCGCGATTCCTCTGGTCAAGGGTCTTGTCACCGTGGAGCCCACCGTTTCCACGGTGGAGCAGTCGGCCTGTATCGGTTGCGGACTCTGTGAGTCGCTTTGCCCCTACCAGGCGATCAGGATCATCAAGGATGAAAACAACAAGCGCAAGGCGGAAACCATCACCGCTTCCTGTAAGGGTTGCGGTATCTGCGCTTCCCACTGTCCGGTGTTTGCCATCTCCATGGGTGGTTTCACCGACGATCAGATCAGCGCTCAGATAAAGGCCTTTGGCGACAACAAGGAG
>DSDS01000072.1 GCA_011048585.1 Desulfurivibrio alkaliphilus
GCCCCGTCAAGGCCAAGCCCCCTGGCGGGGATGCGCTACGCGCAGCCTTGACGGCCCCGGCCCTCCATGCTCAACCTGAGGGTGGCGACGGCGAGGGAGCGGCTTTGCCGCCCTCGCCTTCGGTGGGGCTCTGACTCAGAAGCTGATCATTTTCAAAGAGCTGCTACCCACAAATTCTGCGGACGAGTCGAAATTTTCAACACCGACCAGGGCAGCCAGTTCACCAGCGTAGCCTTTACCGGAGTCCTGCAAAAAAGAGGCTGCCTGATGGCTTTTAATAATGAAAAATGGCTCATAGCTTATTCCCATGCTCAGGCTGTCCAAACGGTGGGGTCCACCGCAGCCAACGAAGTGATCGAGCAGGCGTTGCGGCGCTCCGTGCCCATGTTTCCGGAACTGGCGGTTCGTGAACTAGTGGCTAACGCCCTGATCCATCAGGACTTGTTCGTGACCGGCGCGGGACCGATGGTGGAGATAAATGAGATGGATAAGGCGGATCGTGTGCGCGCCTGCTACCTCCACGCCTGTCTGAAGTGGGTAATGCGTGACTATTTGACCAACGCTTCGTTGCGGGCACGATTTGGTGTCGAGGAGAAGAACAAGGCGGCTGTTTCCAGATATATCCGCGAGGCGGTCGAGGATGGGGCGATCAAGCCGTTTGACGAGGGGGCGTCAAGAAAGCTCATGAAGTATGTTCCGTTCTGGGCAAAAGTTTAATTGACGGGTAATTGATGAATCGCCGGGAAAAACCTGAGTAAAAATTTTAAATTATTGATATATAAAGGAATTTTAGTTTTAGGCTAATTGATCGGTAATTGCCCGAAACACGAATTCCGGCGGTGAGCCGGTGCTGATTGAAGAAGGAGTGAAATCATGAGCAAACAGACGATTGATTCCGGCAAGGGCAATAAAGAACGCGACCCCGACCTGGCCATCGCGGACACCCTCTGCCTTTCCCTCTTTAATCTGAAGATTCTGCAGAAGGAGGATTTTCACTGCGAGATTCCGCAACCCGCCGGAGGAGCGGACCATCATCTACGCCGATGCTCTGGTGGCCCAAGCCTCCATGTACCGGAAGGTGGTCGAGGGCTCACTCCGGGTCTACCAACCCCTGCTGCTCAAGTAAGCTGGCCATGAACACGGTGGGACCGAACTGACCTGATTTCAGGAGGAATTACGACAGGACCGTTGTAAAACGGTCCTTCACGGGGTAGATTGACCGAACTGACCTGATTTCAGAAGGGATTACGACAGGCAGAAGTTTTCGTCAAATTGCCCTGAAATTTCACGACAAGGACGCGGTGCGTTCCTCGGTGGCTCGGCGTTTGGAGTTGCCGCAAGCCGCATCAGCCGGGACTCAAAAAGGGGGTTCTGAAGGTCAGGTATTCGCCCGCAACCTCTTTCGCAAGGGGAACTCCATGAAAATCGCCATTGCCGGAACCGGGTACGTTGGCCTTTCCAACGCGGTGCTGCTGGCTCGCCACCATGAGGTGGCGGCGCTGGATATCATCCCCGAAAAGATCGGAATGCTGCGCCGTCGGCAGTCGCCGATCATCGACCCCGAGCTGGAGCAGTATCTGCGCGATGAGCCGCTGAATCTGCATCCCACCCTGGACAAGGAAGAGGCCTATGCCGGGGCCGATTTCATCATCATCGCCACCCCCACCAACTACGACCCGGAAACCAACTGCTTCAATACCTCCTCGGTGGAGGCGGTTATCCGGGATGCCCTGGCCATCAACCCCCGGGCCTTGCTGGTGATCAAGTCCACGGTGCCGGTGGGTTATACCGTTGCGACCCGGCGGCGGTTCAACTGCGACAACCTGATCTTTTCCCCCGAATTTCTCCGGGAGGGGAGGGCGTTGTACGACAACCTCCATCCCTCGCGGATTGTGGTGGGCGGGCGTTCCTCCCAGGCGGCGGCCTTTGCCGAGCTGTTGCGGCAGGGGGCGCTCAAACCCGAGGTGCCGGTGCTGCTGACCGGCTCCACCGAGGCCGAGGCGATCAAGCTTTTCGCCAACGCCTACCTGGCCCTGCGGGTGGCCTACTTCAACGAGTTGGACACCTACGCCGCCGTCCACGGCCTGGATCCCCGTCAGATTATCGACGGGGTTTGCCTGGATCCCCGGATCGGCTCCCACTACAACAACCCCTCCTTTGGTTTCGGCGGCTACTGCCTGCCCAAGGACACCAAGCAGCTTTTGGCCAACTACCGGGATGTTCCCCAGAACATCATCCGGGCCATTGTCGAGGCCAATGTTACCCGCAAGGATTTTATCGCCGAAAGCATTTGGCGCCGCAACCCCCAGGTGGTGGGGATATACCGCCTGATCATGAAGGCCGGTTCCGATAACTACCGCGATTCCAGTGTCCAGGGGGTGATGAAGCGGCTCAAGGCCAAGGGGATCGAGGTGATCGTTTACGAGCCGGTTCTCTCCGAGGCGGAGTTTTTCCGCTCCCCGGTAATCAACGACCTGGCCGAGTTCAAGGCCCGGGCCGACCTCATAGTCGCCAACCGAATCACCCCCGAGCTGCGGGATGTAACCGCCAAGGTCTATTCACGGGATCTCTTCGGCGGCGATCTTTAACTTCCCACGCATTAACTTCCCCACGACCGCAGTCGTTGTTGATATCGTTGATCAGATGGAGGGGGTCGCCGTCGGCGTCCAGCACCTGCCATTTAACCACCGGGGTGGCGCCGTAAACCGCGTTCTCCACGCTGACCAGCTCAAAGGAGCAATCCTCGCGCCGGGCCCGCAACTGCTCCAGACGTGTGCTGACGCCGTGATACTCGTCGGCAACCTCCTGGAAGGCAAGGCCGCCGCCGCGCTGGCATCCTTACGGTTCCAGCTGCTGTCCGCCGCCCGCGGTCGCCTCCGAGGCCGCCTGTTTGGGTTGCCATGATCCCCATTCCGCTGGTAAACTGATGCTGCCTGCGGTAGAATGAAGCTTCGCGAGGTAAGTTGTCCTGCCTTAACCCGGGTAGGGCGGATCAATTTGGAGGCGGGGCGGTAATTGGAGTAACCGTGGAAAAAGACGTGAAAAGAAGATCAGGCCATCCGGGCGGGCGCGCCAATCTGGTCTTTCTGCAGGGCTTTCTCCGCCATCCCGAGCAGGTGGCCTCCATCATCCCCAGCTCCCGTTTTCTGGAGCGGCGCCTGATTGAATGGGCCGGAATCAACGAGGCCGGGGTGGTGGTGGAACTGGGTCCCGGCACCGGCGGCACCACCCGGGCGATCCTGGAGGCCCTGGGCTCTGAAGCCCGCCTGCTCAGTATCGAGATCACCCCCGAATTTGTCAACCTGCTGCAAACCCATCCCGACCCCCGCCTGATTGTGCATCTGGGCAGCGCCGAGCATATTCGGTCCTCCCTGGCCCGGTACGGCCTGGGGGCGCCCCAGGTGGTGGTTTCCGGAATTCCCTTCTCCACCATGCCCCTTGCCCTGGGACGCCGGATCATCGGCGAGGTTTGGAAATCCCTGCCGCCGGGGGGCTGTTTCGTCGCTTATCAGGTGCGGGACCGGGTGGCCACCCTGGGGCGTCGGCTGCTGGGCAAGCCGGAGGTGGAGATCGAGCTGCTCAATGTGCCGCCCATGCGCCTTTTCCGCTGGCGCAAAACCTGAAAGAGGCCGCCATGCTCGCCATGCTCCGGCTGTGGCACCGCCGCTACTTTAGTGACCCCCAGGCGATTATTCTGACCTTTCTGCTGCTGCTGGGGTTCGCGGTGATGCTTTTTTTCGGGCGGATGCTGGCCCCGCTGCTCACCGCCATCATCATCGCCTATCTGCTGGAGGGGCCCATCGCCTGGATGGAGAAGCGGGGGATCGGGCGGATCATCGGGGTCAGCCTGGTGCTGCTGCTCTTCTGCCTTTTTGTGCTGATCGGCTCCCTGGCGGTTTTCCCCCGGCTCTGGAGCCAGGTCGGGGAACTGGTCAGGGAACTACCCCTCTATCTCACCCAGGGGCAGCAGGCGCTGCTCAACCTGCCGGAGCGCTACCCCATTATCACCGAGGAACAGGTTCGGGAGCTGGTCGGCGCTCTGCGGGCCCAGGTGGGCAATCTCGGCCAGCGTGTGCTGGCCATCTCCCTGGCCTCGGTGACCAACGTCATCACCCTGCTGGTCTATCTGGTGCTGGTCCCTTTTCTGGTCTTCTTTCTGCTCAAGGATAAGGAGCTGATCCTGGGCTGGATCAGCCTGCGCCTGCCCAAGGAGCGGCGGGTAGCCAGCGATCTCTGGCGGGATCTCGATCTGCAGATGGGTAACTATGTGCGGGGCAAATTCTGGGAGATCCTGATTGTCGGGGCGGTGGCTTATCTCTGCTTTGTTTTGTTCCGGGTCGAATACGCCCTGCTGCTGGCCACCCTGACCGGGCTGTCGGTGCTGATTCCTTACGTGGGGGCGGTGGTGGTTACCCTGCCGGTGGCCCTGATCGGTTATTTTCAATGGGGGCTCGGCAGTGACCTGGCCTGGCTGCTGCTGGCCTACGCCGTGATCCAGGGCCTGGACGGCAATGTTCTGAATCCGCTGCTCTTCGCCAGGGTGGTAAATCTCCACCCGGTGGCGATTATCGTCGCCATCTTGATTTTCGGCGGCCTCTGGGGTTTTTGGGGCATCTTCTTCGCCATTCCCTTGGCCACCCTGGTCAACGCCGTGCTGATCTCCTGGCCCCGCACGCCGGAGGAAAAATAGATCTGTAGCCGTTTTACCCATTTTGCAAACCAAAAAGGGGAATCGGGCACTGGCCTGATTCCCCTTGGTTTTTTTTGCTGGCGCACCCGGCACGATTCGAACGTGCGACCTACGGATTCGTAGTCCGGTACTCTATCCAGCTGAGCTACGGGTGCGTTGATCAAACGAAACCGGTTTATACCCGGTTTTGCCCGGTGGGGCAACCGGAAACTTTTACTGCCCCAGGGGGGCCGGTTGCGGTCGGGGTCGCGATTGGCTGCCAGGCGCGCAGGTCAAAACCCGAAGGGTACTGGAAGACCCGCAGGCCGAAGTGAGGCAGGGCGGCCAGCAGGTGATCGAAGATATCGGCCTGGATCCCTTCGTAGTTGGCCCAGACCTGATCCCGGCTGAAAACGTAGATCTCCAGGGGCAGGCCCTGGGGGGTGGGCTGGAGGTGACGAACCAGAAAGGTCATCTCCTGGTGGATCTTGGGGTGTTGGCGCAGGTAGGCGATTACGTAGGCCCGGAACACCCCGATATTGGTCTGGTGGCGTCCGTTGACTATGTTTTCCGGGATGCGGCAATGGTTGGCGTTGTAGGCGGCGATCTCCCGTTCCTTGGCTGCCAGGTAGTCGGTGAGCAGTTCGATCTTATGGAACTGCTCCAGCATTTCCGGGGAGCAGTAGCTGATGGAGTTCATGTCGATATAGATAGCCCGCTTGATCCGCCGGCCGCCCGATTCGCTCATCCCCCGCCAGTTTTTGAAGGCGTCGGAGACCAGGGCGTAGGTGGGGATGGTGGCGATGGTCCGGTCCCAGTTCTGGACCTTGACGGTGTGGATGGTCACGTCGATCACGTCGCCGTCGGCCCCGTATTTGGGCATCTCTATCCAGTCGCCCACCCGGACCATGTCGTGGGCCGAGAGCTGGATGCCGGCCACGAAACCCAGAATGGTGTCCTTGAAGATCAGTAGAATTACCGCGGTCAGGCCGCCCATCAGGGTCAGCAGACCCCAGGGAGATTTGTCGGTGATGATCCCGATGATGAAGATCACGGCCAGGATATAGGCGATGATGGTCAGGGCCTGGGTGTAGCCCTTGACCGGTTTGCCGCGGGTTCCGGGCTTGTCGGCCAGGATCAGGTTGAGGGCTTGGAGCAGGGCATCCAGGCTGCGAAGGACCACCAGCACGAAGGCGGCCAGCAGCAGGCGGCGCAGAATCTCGCCCAACGGGTTGGCCTCGGCGGGAAAGAGGATGTCGATGGCGAAATAGAGGAGCGCCACCGGCAGCAGATTGGCCAGGCACCGGAAGAAGCCCTTCTGGGCCAGGATGTTGTCCCAGGTGATGGAACTTCTGGCCGCCTGGGCCTCCAGGAAGGGGACCAGCCAGCGACGGGCTCCCCAGAAGGTGACGGCGGCCAGGGTCAGAAAGAAGAGCAGGGCGTAGAGGTGGGTGGTGCCGGCCACCAGGGCTTCGGAAAACCCTTGCCTTTGCAGCCAGGCTTCAATGTGTTGGGGCATGATAATCCACCTTGTTGTTCAATGATCAATGCTCCAGGATAAACTCGTGGGTGAGGCCGGTTTTGGCCAGGTGTTGGAGCAGGTGTTTCAGGCCCAGCAGGTTTTCGATGGTGAAGTGGACCTGCCAGGCCGAGGTGCGGGCGGTGGAGCGGCGGGAGAGCAGCTCAATATCGGTGATCTGCATCTCGTCCGGGGCCACGCTGAGCATCATCAGCACCCGGTTGCGGGAGGGGGCGGCCAGGATCAGCAGGGTCTGGGGTTTGCGGACCCGGGTCCCCTTCAGGTTCCAGCGTACCTCCACCACGTCCTCCCGCTGTACCCCCAGGCTGGCCATGGTCTGGCACTTCTTGCGATGGATGGAAAGGCCCCGTTCGCTGAGCAGGGCATAGAGCCCCTTTTCGGTGGGGACCGGGTTGCAGCAGCGGGAAAACTTGACGCAGGCCGGATCCAGGGTACTCAAATAGATCCGGTTCAGGGAACCGGTGGGCGGCTGGAGGGTGGGCCGGTCGGCGCAGAGTCCCTGGATAATCTCGAAGATCAGCTCCCGCAGCCGCAGCCGGCCCTCGCCCAGGGCTTGAAACAGCTCATCGAGGGAGCCGACGCGGAAGTAGGTTCGGATATCCTCCATCCCGGGGCTCTCCAGCAGATCCAGCGGGACGCCGTAGCGTTTCAGTTCCTGGTGGATTATGGAGCGACCCACCTTCAGGGCCAGACTCAGCCGGCGGTTGTGGAACATTTTGGCCAGTTCGGCCCGGGCCTTGGGGGTCTGGCAGAGGGCCTGGATGCCCGGTTCGAAGCGGACCGGCTCCTTCTGGGTGACGATGCTGACCTGCTCGCCATCCCGCAGGACATATTCCGGCCCCACCCGCTCCTGGCCGATCAGGGCGCTGACGCAGCGCTTGCCGATATCGGTGTGGATCTTGAAGGCGAAGTCCAGCACGATGCTCTGCTTGGGCAGGACCATCAGAGCGCCCTTGGGGGTGTAGGTGTAGATCTCCTTGCGGCCGCTCACCGCGATCATCTCTCGGTAGGAGGTGGCGTCGTCGCTGCCCATCAGGTTGAACATCTCCCGCACCTCCCGGGTCAGGGCGACGGCTTCGCACTTGCCCTGGCTGGTCCAGCCCCGCAGCAGCCCGGCCCGGGAGGAGGTATGCATCTCCGGGGTCTTGATCTTGAACAGGATATGCTGGCCCTTGACATTGGCCCGAACGTGCAGGCTCTGGTAACCGGTGGATTTGGGGTTGGCGATAAAGTCGCGGATGGTGCGGGGAATGGGAGGATAGTTCTGGTCAACCAGCCCCAGGACCCGGTAGCAGCTCTGGATGTCGTTGGTGGTGATCTCCAGCTCCATGGGGTGGCGAATACTTTTCAGCAGCACCTTGTGTTCGGGGTCGAAGTAGGCCCACAACCCCTTGGGCCGAATCCGGATGTCGGCGGTTACCCAGGCCTCCCGGCATTTTTCCAGCAGGTTGCGCTTGACCTCGGCGATCACCTCGCTGGCCCCCAGCTTGTGGATGTGGAGGCTGACCTTCTGGCTTTGGCGGGGAAACTTGTAGGTCAGGGCCAGATCGTAGAGTTCCCGCTTGATGGCGTAAAGCCCCATCACCTTGGCCAGGGGGGCGTAGATATCCAGGGTCTCCTCGGCGATCTTCTGGCGCTTGTGTTTGGGCATGGAGTCCAGGGTGCGCAGGTTGTGCAGCCGATCGGCGATCTTGATCAGCATCACCTCCAGGCGGGCGGCGGCCCCGGAAAAGAGCTTGCGGTGGACCAGCTTGTAGAAGTTCTGGCGATCGCCGGAGAAGCTGGTGATCTTGGTGCAGGCTTCGACGATGGCCTCGATGTTGGGGCCGAACAGCTCGCCGATGGTGACGGTGGTGATCTCCGGCACATCCTCGATGGTGTCGTGGAGGACGGCGGCGGCCAGGATCTCCGGGTCGCGGACATCCAGCTCCTCGGCCAGGATCAGGGCGACCTGGAGGGGGTGGCTGATGTAGGCCTCCCCCGACTTGCGGCGCTGATCCTGATGGGCGGTGACCGCGAAGGAGAGAGCCTGCCAGAAGATCCGGGCCGGTCCCTCCTGATCCCCCAGGTAGCGTTCCATCCGCCGGCAGTAGTCGGCGATATCGAAGGCGGGCTGGCCGCGCAAGGGCGCCGGGCAGGCGGGGGCCGGTCTGTTTGTATCCTTTGTCATTATCAAAACCGCTGTAATAGGCTATACTGTTCGGGTTAAGTCGGGGCGGAGGGAACTCCTTGCCGCCGGCACGCTGTTTCATGTTATAACACTGCAGCTTTCAAACAAAAACCCCTTTTAGTGCCTTCCCCTCAAGGAGAACATGGTGACACGCAGAAAACTTAAGACCGCTCGGCGTGGCGGCCCGCCCCGCAATAAAGCCGATTCCCGCCGGTCCCTCCGGCGCAGCTCCGCCGTTAAAGGCGGCATTTTTGGTCTGCTGCCCGAGGAGGCCGCCAAGGGGCGTCGGCGGGCCAAGGAGGAGGTTTACCCGGCCGAGCTGAGCATGCATCCCCGGGGATTTGGTTTTGCCATGCTCAGCGAGCCGGAGGCGGCGGCCCGTTTCAGCCGGGATATTTTTCTGCCTCCCGATGCCCTGGGGGGCGCGGTCCACGGCGACCGGATCCTGGTTCAGGTGGTAAAAAGCCGGGGGGATCGGACCGAGGGCCGGGTTGCGGAGGTGCTGGAGCGGGGAATCACCCGCCTGGTCGGCACCTACGTGGCCGGGGTCGCCACCGGTCTGGTCACCCCCGAGGATGATCGCTTGCCCTTCCGGGTGGTGGTGCGCCGCGAACAGAGCAACGGTGCCCGCAACGGCGAGGCGGTGGTGGTGGAGGTTACCCGGTTCAAGGAGCAGGGCAACCACGAGGGACGGATCGTCGAGGTGCTGGGCAATCCGGCCGAGGCCCGGGTCCAGATCGAGATCGCCATTCGCAGCTTCGATCTGCCCCATCGTTTCGATGCCGAACTGATGGCCCAGGTGGCGGCCCTGGATGACCGGATCGGGTCGGAACCCGGTCGGCTCGACCTGCGGGATATTGCCCATGTCACCATCGACAGCGAATCGGCCCGGGACTTTGACGACGCGGTGGCGATCGAACCCCTGCCCAAGGAGGGGTTCCGCCTCTACGTCTCCATCGCCGATGTCAGCCACTATGTCCAGCCCGGGACCCCGCTGGATCGCGAGGCCTACGCCCGGGGGACCAGCGTCTATTTCCCCGGCCGGGTGGTGCCCATGCTGCCCGAGCGGCTCTCCAACGATCTCTGCAGCCTGGTGCCCCACCACGACCGCTACACCATGAGCGCCATCATCGATTTCGACCAGCAGGGTCGGCGCCGCAAGGTGAGTTTCGGCAAAAGCCTGATCCGCAGCCGCCATCGGCTGACCTACACCAAGGTCAAGGCGATTCTGGAGGATCGGGACCCGGAGCTGTGCCAACAGTATGCCGACGTGCTGCCCGACCTGGAGCGGCTGGGGGATCTGGCCGCCCGGCTCAACCGGGCGCGGATGGCCCGGGGCAGCATCGGGTTCGAGATCCCCGAGGCCGATATCGAGCTGGACGAGGAGGGCCATATCGAGCGGATTAGCCGCTCCGAGCGCAACATGGCCCACAAGATCATCGAGGAGTGCATGCTGGCGGCCAACGAGGCGGTGGCGGAATTCCTTGAGGAACAGCAGGCTGAAACCCTCTATCGGATCCACGAGGACCCGGATCCGCTCAAGGTGGCGGAATTTGCCGAGTTTGCCCGCTGCATGGGGCTGAAAGTGCCCAGTGGCGACCCCGGCCCCAAATGGTTTGGCCAGGTCCTCAAGCTGGTGGCGGGCACCCCCCGGGAATATATCGTCAGCAGCCTGCTGCTCCGTTCCATGCAGCAGGCCCGTTACGCTCCGGAAAACGCCGGCCATTTCGGGCTGGCCGCCAGTCATTACACCCATTTCACCTCCCCCATCCGCCGCTATCCCGACCTGATGGTTCACCGGGCCCTGGCCCGGCTGGGGGGCGGCAAAAAAGGGGCCAAGCAGAAGAAGGGGGCGGAAGCGGCGGTGACGACGGTGGATGTGGCCGCGGCGGGCACCTGGCTCTCCCGCCGCGAGCGGGTGGCCATTGATGCCGAGCGCAACGCCACCGAACGGCTGGTGGCCCTCTATATGGCCGACCGGGTGGGAGAAGAGTTCGAGGCGGTGGTCTCCGGCATCGGCTCCTTCGGGATGTTCGTCGAGCTGATCGAGATCATGATCACCGGGGCGGTGGCCCTCACCGAGATGAAGGACGACTATTACGAGGTGGATGAGAAGAGCCACCGCCTGGTGGGACGCCGGCACAACAAGGTTTACCAGATAGGTAACCCGGTGCGGGTCCGGCTGGCCTCCGTTGAACAGCGGCGCCGCCGCCTTAACTTTGTCATTGCCAATGACCCCCAATGAGCTGTTGGCCAACGCGGCCATTGTTTTGAAAGAGCCCAAGTTCGCCGAAAATGTCGGCTCGGCGGCCCGGGTGGCCCTAAATATGGGGATCTCCACCCTGATCGTGGTGGGTGAGCGGGAGTATGAAAGGGATAAGATGCTGCGGACCGCGACTCACAAGGCCGCGGATCTGATCGACAACCTGGAGCGCTATCCGACCTTGCCCGAAGCCCTGGCCCCCTTCGGCCGGGTGATCGCCACCTCCGCCCGCCGGGGGAGGCAGCGGGGCACCTGCCCGCCGCCGCGGGCGGCGATGCGGGAGGCGGCTCCCTACCTACTGGAAAATCGGGTGGCCCTGCTCTTCGGTCCCGAGGATCGGGGGTTGAACAACGAAGATCTTTATCCTTGCCACCAGCTCACCACCATTCCCACCGCCGATTTCTCCTCCCTCAACCTGGCCCAGGCGGTGGCGGTGCTGGCCTATGAGCTGCATACCGCGGTTTATGAACATGCTGCGGGGGAGCGGGCGGAATTCCATCCCAACCTGGCCACGGTCCAGGAAATGGGGGCGATGTATGCTCATATTGAGCAGATGCTGCAGAAGATCGGCTTTCTGCGGGACGAGGATTCCGCCTACTGGATGAAAAATATCCGCTCTTTTCTGGGCCGGGTGGGGCTGCGGGCCAAGGAAGCCCGGGTGATTCGCGGCTTCTGTCGTCAGTTTCTCTGGTACGACGGCAACCGTTAGCTTGCGTGGGGCAGGGTGCGCAGGGGGCAGGTCGGACAGCGGGGGTTGCTTTTACGGCAGAACTCCTTGCCGGTGCGAACGATCAGGGCGTGGTATTCGTTGTAGAGCTGTGGCTCGGCGGGCAGGGCGTCGCTGAAGATCTCCTGGATCTGGTGGTAGTCGGCCTCCTCGGGCAGCAGTTGGTGGCGACTGAAGATGCGGTGGGTGTAGGCGTCCACCACGAAGACCGGCTTGCCGGCGGCATAGAGCAGAATCGAATCGGCGGTTTCCGGGCCGATCCCCTTGATGGCCAGCAGTTCCCGGCGCAACTCGGCCGTCGGCCGGGCCAGAAACGTCTCCAGGTCAGCATGGTGGTCGCTGATCCGGCGGATCAGGTTGTGCAACCGGCCGGCCTTGAGATTGTAGTAGCCGGCGGGGCGGATCAGGGCGGCCAGCAGGGGAGTGGGGGTTTGGGCCAGCCCAATCAGGCAGGCTTGTTGGGCGGCGGCATCGACCGCCGTGGCGGGCAGCAGCTCCGCCCCCTTCAGGTTGGCAATCGCCTTTTCCACGTTGCCCCAGGCGGTGTTCTGGGTCAGCACCGCCCCCACCATGATCTCCAAAGGGGTCTGCCCGGGCCACCACCGCTGGGGGCCGAAAAAATCGAGCAGGCGGTGGTAGATGGTCAGCAGGGAAGCTTCCGGCATGACGGCGGGGCGGGGCTCAGTCGCGCATGATCAGAAAATAGATCGCCACCGCCACCGCCACCAGTCCGACGCCCGCCACCGGCAAGATCTTGCTGAGCTGCAGCTCGTTGTCGATGATCAGGTCGTCCACCATCGAGCTGCCGCTGAAGACCCAGAGGCCCATCGCCAAGGCGGTGATCACCAGGACCTTGACCGCCTGCTTGTAAAGGTTGTAGCCGATAAAGCAGACGAAGGGCACCATGAACCAGGGGTTGGTGAAAAGTCCCCGCGCGTCCACGGTCCGGATCTGCTCCGCCACTCCGGTGCCGGCGAGAAAATCGACGATTGAGACCAGAAAGTCCATCTTA
>DSDS01000105.1 GCA_011048585.1 Desulfurivibrio alkaliphilus
GAACGGTTGCCGTGCTTGGCCACCGGCAATCCGGCGGCGGCCACCACAAAAGCGGTGGTGGTGGAGACATTGAAGGTCCCGGAAAAATCGCCGCCGGTCCCGCAGGTATCGACCAGGACCTGGCCGGCGGCCAGTTCGGCGGCCGAAAAGGGGGTCACCGGGGTGGCCTTCTCCCGCATTACCCGAGCGGCGCCGGTGACCTCGGCCACCGTTTCCCCCTTCAGGCGCAAAGCGGTGATAAAGGCGGCGATCTGGGCGGAAGTGGCCTCCCCCCCCATAACCTCGTTCATCACCACCACCATCTCGGGTTCGTCGAGGTCATGGCCGCTCACAACCTTGGCAATCGCTTCCTTAATCATGGGCTCTCCTCAAATAAGCAGCTTAGCCCAGATTGGGATAAGCCGGGTCGATGAAGTTTCGCAGCAGGGCGACTCCGGCGGGAGTCATGATCGATTCGGGATGGAACTGCACCCCCTCCACTGCCAGTTCACGGTGGCGCAGCCCCATCAGTTCGCCCTGGTCGGTCCGGGCGGTGATCTCGAAACAGGGGGGCAGGCTGGCCTCATCCACCATCAAGGAGTGGTAGCGCATCGCCTCGAAGGAGTTGGGCAGACCCCGAAAAACCCCCCGACCGTCATGGGTGACCGGACTGGTCTTGCCGTGCATCAACCGGGAGGCCCGGACAATTTTACCACCGAACGCCTCACCGATGGCCTGATGGCCCAGGCAAACGCCCAGGATCGGCAGCTTGCCGCTGAAGTGACGGATGGCGGCAATGGAGATCCCCGCCTGGGCCGGAGCGCAAGGACCGGGGGAGATCAGCAGCCGGTGGGGCCGGCAGGCCTCGATGGCGGCCAGATCCACCTCATCGTTGCGGAAGATGGTCATCTCCACCCCCATCCCGCCGATGGTCTGGACAATGTTATAGGTAAAAGAATCGTAGTTATCGATCACCACAATCATGACGCCAGCTTCCCCCCCTCTCCGACCTGGGCCAGCTGTAACGCCCGCCGCAGCCCCATGGACTTGTTGATCGTCTCCTGATACTCCGCCTCCGGCACCGAATCGGCAACGATCCCGGCCCCGGCCTGGACCCAGAGCTGTTCCCCCAGCATCACGAAGGTGCGGATGGTGATACAGAAATCCATATTGCCGGTGAAGCCGAAATAACCCACCGCCCCGGCATAGGGGCCGCGCCGCTGGGGTTCCAGCTCTTCGATGATCTCCATGGCCCGGATTTTAGGGGCTCCCGAGACGGTGCCGGCGGGGAAGCAGGCCCGTGCCACGTCAAACTGGTTTTTCCCGGCCGCCAGTTTACCGTGCACCCCGGAAACGATATGCATCACATGGCTGTAGCGTTCAATTACCAGCAGGTCGCGCACCTCCACCGACCCGTAACGGGCCACCCGGCCCACGTCGTTGCGGCCCAGATCCACCAGCATCAGGTGCTCGGCCCGCTCCTTGGGATCGGCCAGCAACTCCTTCTCCAGGGCCAGGTCTTCCTCCGGGTCACGCCCCCGGGGACGGGTCCCGGCAATGGGACGCAACTCGATATCGTCCCCCTCCAGGCGGACCAGAATCTCGGGAGAGGAGCCGATCTGGACCAGGTCGCCCAGTTTGAGGTAGAAGAGGTAGGGGCTGGGATTGATATGGCGCAGGGCCCGATAGAGCTTGAGCGGCGGCACCACCGTTGCGGCTTGAAAGCGCTGCGACAGCACCACCTGGATGACATCGCCGGCCAGGATATACTCCTTGGCCCGCTCCACCATGGTAGTAAAATCCTCCCGGTTCATGTTGGCGCTGAATTCGGGCACCGGGGCTTCAACTCCGGCCTGCGTGCCCAGCAAGCCCACCGGACCCGGTTGCTCAAGGGCGGTCACCACCTGTTCAACGCGGGCCAGCGCCCCCCGGTAAAGCCGGTCGAGATCGGCGCCCGGAGTAATCGCCACCCAGTTGACCACGGTCAAACGCTGGCGCAGGTTGTCATAAACCAGAACGATCCGGGGAATCAGAAAACTGCTGTCGGGGAAACCTGCCAGGGGAGGATTAACCGCCGGCAGCCGCTCCATGAAGCGGACCATGTCGTAGCCGAGAAAACCCACCGCTCCCCCGCAAAAACGGGGCAGCGAGGAATCGGCCATGGCCGGCTTGAGCTGGTCAAGAAGCTTTTCCAACTCCCGCAGGGGATCGCCGCGGAAATGCTCCTCGCTGAAGCCCCCCCCGGGGGCATCGGAAACGGCGCGCCGCAGCGTGACCTCCTCTCCCCGGCTTTCAAAAATCAGCAGCGGATCGAAACCGATAAAGGAGTAGCGGCCCCACTTTTCGCCCCCCTCCAGGCTTTCAAAGAGGAAGGCGTGGGAGTGCCCACCGGCCACCTTGGTGAAGATGGTCAACGGGGTGTCGAGGTCGACAATCAGTTCACGGGCCACCGGCACCAGAGTGTGCCCGGCGGCAAGCTGCTTAAAGTATTCCAGATCCGGCCGCGGCATGGGAATTCCTGTGTAAGAACAAGAAAGCCACGGTCAACCCGTATGGGGAGCCATGGCTTGCAAGCGCTGCTGAAAAAGGGGGACAACCCCGGAAGGAACTAGGCGTTTTGCGACAGGGCATTGACCCGGCGGCTCAAGCGGGACACCTTGCGGGCGGCGGTATTGCGATGAAGGGTACCCTTGTTCACCGCCCGGTCCAAAACGGGAACCGCGGCCTGCAGGGCCTCGCGGGCCTGCTCGGGGGAACTGGCGGCCACTGCCTCGTTAACCCGCCGCACCAAGGTCTTGAGCCGAGTACGGTTGGCCCGGTTGCGCTCGCGACGAACCTCGTTTTGCCGATTTCTCTTCATTGCCGACTTATGATTGGCCAAAGCTAGATCTCCTTAAAAAAATAATGTTCTTTCCTGCCGCCGTGGTTCTCGGGACCGGAGCGCCGGAGCGTTCCGGCGGGCACCAGGGTATGGCGGCCCATGCAAAAAGACGGATGATACCGTTGTTGTTCTCCGGTGTCAAGCAACAAGCCGGAGAAAAAAATATTTCCCGGCAGGCTCCCGATCCGGCAGCGGCAACATAATCCCCCCGCCTCGGAAGAAAATGATTTTTTTCTGCAAAATCAAACACTATGCTTGCTCGACCACCTTGCAATCGGCTACTTTATCAGACACTACGGCGCAAGCAGGCCAAGAGCTGCCCCCAGCCAACATAATTACAACGGTTTTACGAATAGATGCTCACAACCCTCACCTCATTGCGCTGGCAAGACTTCCTCGATATCCTGATCGTCGCGTACCTTATCTATCGTGTTATCCTGTTGATCAGGGGCACCAGGGCCGTCCAGATGCTCATCGGCATCGCCGTCCTGATCGTCATCTATTTCGCCGCCCGGGAGCTGGAGTTCCTCACTCTCTACTGGCTACTCAGCACTTTTCTCAGCTCGATATTCCTGATTATCATCATCATATTTCAAAGGGATATCCGTCGGGCGCTGGCCCAGTTCGGCCGCACCCCCTTCGGCAAATCCAGCGAGGAGACCACCCAGATCCTGACCGAGGTCACCACGGCCGCCTTTTTGCTCTCCCAGGAACAGATTGGAGGGCTGATCGTGATTGAACGGAAGACCGGGCTCAAGGATTTCCTGGAGCTGGGCCACCGGCTTGATTCTCTGATCAGCCACCAGCTTCTTTTCTCCTTGTTCCTCCCGGACTCCCCCCTCCACGATGGGGCCGTGATTATCAAGGATCAGCGGATCGTGGCCGCCGGCTGCGTACTGCCATTGACCAAAAACCCCTACATCAGCAAGCACCTGGGTACCCGCCACCGGGCCGCCATCGGCATTTCCGAGGAGACCGACGCCGTGGTGGTGGTGATCTCCGAGGAAACCGGCCACGTTTCCCTGGCCCAACATGGGGCCCTGACCCTGGATCTGGATGAGAAGGGCCTGAAAAGCCGCCTGGATGCCATCTTTCTGTCAAAGGAGTATATCTCGCCGAAACTATGGAAAAACTGGTTGAACAGATAAAAAAAATCGCCACCGTCGAATACACCGATTACTGGCCCAAGGATTGGGTCCTGCGACTGCTGGCTCTTTTTTTCGCCATCTTCCTCTGGTACTTCGTGGTGGGAGAGGACAAGGTGGACACCCACCTGCTGGTACCGGTGGAGCTGGTCAACCTGCCCCGGGACCTGGTGATCGCCAACCAGTTCAAGCAGCAGCTGGAGGTTACCATCACCGGGCCTCGGGGCCTGATCGACGGACTGCGGCGGCAGCCCATCACCCGAACCATCAATCTGGCCGAGGCCAAACCCGGCACCATGGCGATCCGCAATGATGCCGAGTCAATCCCCTTCCCCCGGGGGATCGAAGTGCTGAGGATCCAGCCGGCCCACACCACCCTGGTAATCGACCGACTGAAAGAGAAGGTGCTGCCGATCCAGGGCGAAATCCGTGGTGAACCGGCGCCGGGCTTCGAGCTGGCAAGCCTGCAACTGGAACCAACCGCCATCACCATCAATGGCCCGGAGGCTTTGCTTGATCGCATCCACCTGCTGCGCACCACCCCCATCGATATCTCCGGCCTTAACACCAGCACCGTTCGTCAGGTTCCCCTGCTCCTTGACCAGGAGATGCTGGAGTTGCTGGGAGAGGCGATGGTAAACGCCACGATCAAAATCCAGGAAAAAACCGGCGAGATCTCGCTGCGGGCAGTGGAGCCGGTACTGATCGATCGCCGGGAGCAGTTGAGCTACGCCCTTTCCCCCCGCACCTTTCAACTGCGGCTGCTGGCCCCGCTGAGCTTGCATCGCGACCCGGCGGCCCTGGCCCAGCGGGTTGTCCTGACCCTGCAAGTGGGCGAACTGGAGGCTGGCAGCCATCGCCTGGCCCCCTTGGTCACCACCACCGACGACAAGATCAGGCTGATCGCCATAAACCCGGAACAGATCACCGTAAAAGTGACCGAAACCAAATAATCGAGCGCGAGAGATGAGAAGACTCTTTGGAACCGACGGCATCCGCGGCGAAGCCAACCTCTACCCTATGACCACCGAAATCGCCATGCAGGTTGGCCGGGGCATCGCCTTTCTGGTCAAACGCCAGCGCCGCCGCCACCGGATCGTGATCGGCAAGGACACCCGGCTCTCCGGCTACATGATCGAAAACGCCCTAGCGGCCGGAATCTGTTCCATGGGGGTGGATATTCTGCTGGTCGGCCCCCTGCCCACCCCCGGCATCGCCTTTATCACCACCAGCATGCGGGCCGATGCCGGCCTGGTTATCTCCGCCTCCCACAACCCTTTCCAGGATAACGGGATCAAGATTTTCGCCCATGACGGCTACAAACTGCCCGACGCCGAGGAGCTGGCCATCGAGGAGCTGATCTTCTCCCAGAAGATGGCGACCCTGCGCCCCACCGCCGACGAGATCGGCCGGGCATCACGGATCGAGGACGCCCGGGGACGCTATATCGTTTTCCTGAAGAACACCTTCCCCGCCCAATACACCCTGGATGATTTCCATATCGTCCTGGATTGCGCCCACGGCGCCACTTACGGAGTAGCTCCCGCCGTCTTCACCGAACTGGGGGCCAAGGTGACCTGTCTGGGGGTTGAGCCGGACGGCACCAACATCAACCGGGAGTGCGGAGCCCTGTGCCCGGAATTGATGGCGAGCAAGGTCCGCGAGCTGGGAGCCGATATCGGTATCGCCCTGGATGGCGACGGCGACCGACTGATTGTAGCCGATGAAGAGGGGGAGATTCTCAACGGGGATCAGGTGATGGCAATCTGCGCCGCCGACCTGATGGCCCGCAAGAAGCTGCGAAAAAAAACCCTGGTCGCCACGGTGATGAGTAATCTGGGTCTCGAGTTGTTCATGCGCCAGCTGGGGGGGCGCCTGGAGCGCACCCAGGTGGGGGACCGTTATGTGGTGGAACGGATGCGGGCCAAGGGCTACAATTTCGGGGGCGAACAGTCAGGCCACCTGATCTTTCTGGACCACAACACCACCGGCGACGGGATTCTGGCCGCCCTGCGCCTGCTGGTGGTCATGATCAAGGAGAACCGCAAGCTCTCGGAACTGGCGGGGCGAATGACCGTTCTCCCCCAGGTGTTGAAAAATGTCCGCCTGGAGCGCAAGGTAGCAATCAGCGCCATCCCCGGCCTCAAGCAGCAGGTTGTCCAGATGGAAGCAGCCCTGGGCGCTGACGGTCGTATCCTGATCCGGGCTTCGGGCACCGAACCCCTGATCCGGGTGATGGTTGAAGGGGCCGATCGCCAGCGAATCGACGCCATGGCCAACGAACTTTGCGCCCATATCAATGAAAGAGCGGCTCGATAAACTGCTGGTGGCCCGGGGACTGGCGCCGAGCCGCCCGCGGGCCCAGGCGATCATCGCCGCCGGCTTGGTCCGCTCGGGGGACAAGGTTCTGGACAAGGCCGGCATGGCGGTGGCAAGCGACGCCCCCCTGATGGTCAAAGAGAACCCCTGCCCCTTTGTCAGCCGGGGCGGGCTCAAGCTGGCCGGCGCCTTGGACCGCTTTGCCATCGACCCCACCGGTTTGATCTGCCTCGATGTCGGGGCCTCCACCGGCGGCTTCACCGATTGCCTGCTGCAACGAGGTGCCACCAGGGTATACGCGGTGGATGTGGGCTACGGCCAACTGGCCTGGAAACTGCGACAGGATCCCAGGGTGGTGGTGATGGAGCGCACCAATGCCCGCCATCTGGCCCCCGGCGACCTGCCCGAACCGGTCGACCTGGCGGTCGTTGACGCCTCTTTTATCTCGCTTAAATTGTTGCTGCCGCCGATCTTGGCCCTGCTGCGGCCGGGCG
Organism: Desulfurivibrio alkaliphilus; assembly: GCA_011048585.1. Classification (GTDB taxonomy): domain Bacteria; phylum Desulfobacterota; class Desulfobulbia; order Desulfobulbales; family Desulfurivibrionaceae; genus Desulfurivibrio; species Desulfurivibrio alkaliphilus_A. The sequence goes on from DSDS01000105.1 coordinate 6,819, forward strand.
CCGGGATCATCGCCCTGATCAAGCCGCAATTCGAGGTGGGCAAGGGCCGGGTGGGCAAGGGGGGAGTGGTAAGGGATCAGGAACTCCACCAGGAGGTTGTTGCCGCGCTCAAGGAGTTTACCCAGGAGTTAAGGCTGAACTGGGCGGGGGTGATTCCATCCCCCATCCTGGGACCCAAGGGCAACCGGGAATTCCTCGCTTATCTCGCAAGGGGCGACAAAACCGCGGGCCACCGGTAGAGGAGGCGAAAGATGGATCAGGCGACCAGCCATCAGAGCGGCAACACCTGCCTGCACGAGCACCTTGCCCGGCTGGCGGAGATCGGCATCGCCCTCTCCTCCGAAAAGAACCTGCCGGTCCTGCTGGAAAAGATCGTCGCTGAGGCACGCAGCTTGGCCGGAGCCGACGTCGGCACCCTTTACCTGACCGATGAAGAGCAAGGCCAGCAAACTGGAGACCATTTTTGACCGCATCCAGTTGCTTGAAGCCCGCTACGAGGTGTTGAAACGCGATCAACGGATCCGCGAACTGGAAGCCCAACTGGCCGGCCGCCGAAAATCACGCCCTGGTCACCTACAGGATGCTCAAGCAACTGCCCTTCCCCGAAAAGCTGCGGCATGTGGCGGAACACGCTGCCGCCCACCACGAAAAGCTTGACGGCAGCGGCTACCCCTTCAGGCTCGAGGCCCGGGATACCTCGCCCCAGGCCAGAATCATTGCCATCGCCGACATCTTCGAGGCCCTTACCTCCCACGACCGGCCTTACAAAAAAGCGATGCCGGTGAGCCGGGCCCTCAAGATCATGGCGGCCATGAAAAAAGAGGGCCATATCGATCTGGATATCTTTGATTTATTTGTGGAACACAAGGTTTACGAAGGGTATGCCCTCCGGGAGCTAAGTCCGGCCCAGCGCGACTGCTGACCCGCTTTCCCGGCCCAGCCGAAGCTCTTGCGGTTGACTTACCGCCGGCTTGATGCTAACTTATCGGTTTTACAAGACGCTTTTTCTAAAAAGGAGCCTCCCCATGGACCTTCCCAACACTCTTTTCCCCTTCCGTCGCGGAATTACAGCCATCATGGCCCTCGCCCTGCTCTTCGCCCTGCCCGCCGCGGCGGCGGCCGAATATGTCAGCATCCAGCGGGAGAAGGTAAATATCCGCTCCGGCCCCAGTACCGACCACGAGATCCTCTGGAAAATTTTCCACGGCTTCCCCCTCCAGGTCACGGAACGGCGGGGGAAATGGGCTCGGGTGGTGGACTTCGAGGGGGACCGGGGCTGGATCTTCACCCCACTGCTCAGCAAGGATAAAAGGGTGATTGTCCGGGTCAATACCGCCAACATGCGGACCGGCCCCGGCACCAACTACGAGGTAATGGCCACGGTCCGTTACGGGGTGATCTTCGAACCCGTTGAGCGGCGGCGCGACTGGATAAAGGTGAAACATGCCGATGGCACCACCGGTTGGATCAGCGAACAACTGCTCTGGCCGGCCGACATCATCTGATTTTCACGCGTAACGCAGAGGAAAACAATATGAGCGCGGCCACCGACAACTATCCCAACTGGCCAATTCTTTTGGTCGACGACGAAGAGCACACCCTGGCCAGTTTCGATATCGCCCTCAAAAGCCATGGCCTTACCAATACCATCCGCTGCCCCGACGGGCGCCGGGTCAGGGATCTTGTCGCCGGCCAGGAGATTGAGATTATCCTGCTCGACCTGATCATGCCCCATGTCTCCGGCCAGGAGATTTTGGCCTGGCTGAATGAACACCATCCCGAGATCCCGGTGATCGTGGTCACTGGAGTCAACGAGGTGGAGACGGCGGTGAACTGCATGCAGCAGGGGGCCTTCGACTACATCGTTAAACCGGTGAGCGTCGAACGGCTGCTGCCCAGTGTCAACCGGGCCCTGGAAGTGCGCCGCCTGCGCCGGGAAAACAGTCGCCTGGCCGATCGCTTCTTTCGCCCCGAGCTGCGCCACCCCGAGGTTTTCTCCCCCATCATCACCGAGCACCCCAAGATGCAGAAGATCTTCCAGTACTGCGAGGCGGTGGCTGAAAGCCGCCAACCGGTGCTGATCACCGGGGAGGACGGAGTCGGCAAGGAAGAGATCGCCAAGGCCCTGCACCGCCTGAGCCGGCGCAGGGGCCGAATGGTGACGGCAAAGGTGGCCGGCCTTGACGAGCAACATTTCGCCGATACCCTGTTCGGCCACGTCAAGGGTGCCTTCCCCGGGGCCGACAAGACCCGCCCGGGCCTGGTGGAAAAAGCCAAAGGCGGCACCCTGTTCATTGATGAAATCGGGGATATCAGCCCCGAGTCCCAGCTTAAACTCCTGCGATTGGTGGAAAACGGAGAATATTGCCCGCTGGGTTCGGAGCAGGTCAAGAGTTCCGATGCCCGGATTCTGGTAGCCAGCCAAAGGGATGTCAATGCCCTGGTGGAGGAGGGGGGAATGCGCCGGGATCTCTACCACCGGCTCAGTACCCACCATATCCACCTGCCGCCGCTCCGGGAACGGAGCGACGACATCCCCCTGCTGCTGGACCACTTTTTGGGGGAGGCCGCCAAGGAGTTTCGCAAGAAAAAACCGGTTTACCACCAGGAGATCATCCCGCTGCTTAAAAACTACTATTTCCCGGGTAACGTCAAGGAACTCCGGGAGATGGCCTTTGATGCCATGAGCGGCCACCGGGCCCGTCTGCTCAGAACCGAAACCTTCATCAAGGCGGTCAAGGGGCGCCTGGCTTCGCAGGGGCTGTGGGGCCAGGGCGTTCCTTCGGCAACCCTGGACAGCGAATGGATTCAGAAGCTGGATCGTCTGCCCACCCTGAAGGCGGCGGCCCTGATTCTGGTGCAGGAGGCTCTGCGCCGCTCCGGCAACAATCAGCGGGTAGCCGCCAGCCTTCTGGGTATAACCCCCCAGGCTCTCAACCAGCGATTGAAGCGCCTCTAGCCTGACCTCGCCCCGGAGCGGATCATGAGCCCCCAGACCCAAGACCATCAGCCTCCGCCGGGACGTCCCTCCAAGGCCGCCACCAAGCGCGGCCAGCTTCTGGTGGTGGATGACGAACCCTTCGTCCTCCAGATCATCTCCATCCAGGCCAAAAAACTGCGCTACCAAGTCTGCACCGCCACCAGCGGCCGCGAGGCCCTGGAGATCATTGATGGCACCGGAACCACTCCCGCCCGCCGTTTCGACCTGCTGCTCACCGATATCCTGATGCCGGGGATGGATGGATTGACCTTCATGGCCGAGGCCCGCCGGCGTCAGCCCGACCTGGAAGTGATCGTAATCTCCGGCCAGCACGAGATCAAAACGGCGGTGGAGGCGATGCGCATGGGGGCCTCTAACTACCTGCAGAAACCGTTTTCCCGGCAAGAGCTGGAGATCGCCCTGGATAAGGGGATGGAGCAGGTCCGCCTACAACGAGAGTTGCGGGAGAGCCAGATAAAGCTGGCCAGCTCAACCAGGAAGCTGGATGAGTATCGGCGACATCTCGAACAGCTGGTGGAGGAACGCACCGCAGAGCTGGCCGCCGCCAACCGCAAACTCCGGGCGGATATCAGGGCGCGAAAGCTGGCGGAGAAGGAGGCCGAAGAGCGGCGACGGCAACTTATCGAAGCTGACAAAATGGCTTCGCTGGGCATTCTGGTGGCCGGAGTGGCCCATGAGATCAACAATCCCAACAACTTCATCGCCATGAACGCCCCGATTCTCAGAAGAATCTGGCTTGACATTCAGCCCATCCTGCGGGATTATCGCCGCGCCCACGGTGAGTTTCAGATGGGTGGCCTCCCCTATTCAAAAATGGTCGGGCATGTCCCGGAACTGCTGGAAGGTATCACCAGCGGGGCCGAACGCATCACCAAGATTGTCAGGAATCTTAACGATTACGCTCGCCAAAGCGCCGCCAACATGAATCAACTCTTCGACCTTAATCAGGTGGTGCAGGCAGCCTTGACCCTACTGGCCTCTCCCCTGAAACAGGCGACCCATCACCTGGAGGTTGATCTGGCCGCGAGCCTGCCCCCGGTCCGGGGCAACTTCCAGCGGGCCGAACAGGTAGCGGTCAATCTGCTGCAGAATGCCTGCCAGGCCCTGGCCGCACCCACCGCCGCCATCCAAGTGCAAACCATCAACGAAGATGGGCTGGTTATCCTTCAGGTCCGCGACCAGGGCCGGGGCATTCCGGCCCGGGATCTCAAGCAGATCCAGGACCCTTTCTTCACCACCAGGCGGGACAGCGGCGGGACCGGATTGGGACTGTCGATCTCCGCCGGAATCATGGAGGAGCATGGCGGTCGGCTGGTTTTTTCCTCCCAACCAGGCCAAGGCACCACCGCCCGGGCCCTCTTTCCCGCCGCCTCCTAACGCTTCCCCCTCCCCGCAACCTTTCCCTGTTACGCCTTGAGCGCCACCAGATCGAGGCGGCCCTGCTTCATCCGTAACATCCGGGGCACCGTTTTGGCCAAGGCCAGGTTATGAGTGATCAGGATCATGGTAGCCCGCTCCTGCCGCCGGCAACGCTTCTCCCCAAACAGGGCCGCCAGCATCACGTTTTCCCGGACGGTGAGAATGGGCAGCAGGCTGGCGAACTGAAAGATGAAGCCGACCCGGCGGTTACGACAGGCCGAAAGCCCGGCATCATCCAAGGCACTGATATCATGTCCACCGAAGAGGACCTGTCCGGCGCTGGGCCGCAAATCCCGATCTCCCGGGGTCGTTCGCTGGCCATGGCAGTGAAGATCGACCAGACCAGAAAAATGGTGAGCATTGAAGAGAGCGAGATGGTCACCAGAAAGATCCGATTGATATCGGCCAGGGTATTGAACCAGCGTACCCCCATGCTGCTGCGGGTGACCACATCGACATTGTGGATCTGCCCTTCGATTACCCGCCCCATGTAACCGGGGTCCAACCCCTCGTCCAACCGGATGAAGATCACCGATATTCGGCCCTGTTCCAAGAGGGATACCAGCAAGGCGACAAAAAGAGCAGTGGCGCAAACCAGCACCAGAGTGCGCACCGGTTTGCGCCGCAGATTTTTCAGGGCCACGGATAAAAAACTGATCTGCATTGAAGATCGCCGTTTTATTGCCAATTGGCATCGAGTCCGCAAAGAAGGTGATGGTGCCACCGGAGGCGGTCTCCAAATTCATCGCGGTCAATGTCAAATATCCGCCAACAGCATCGTCAAGGCCGCCGCCGTCGCCACTACCTTTTTCACCTTTACCCTCCCGGCTTTTATGGTGGATTGCCGGTCAGCGCCGACCGGCCTGAAATCAAGTGCGACATTTTGTTACACTTGGTGGCATAATGCCCTCATTGAAACTACATCGCGAGCAGAAATTTTCTCTTCGGCAAAAAACACCCTGTGGCAGTAATCGAGTCCGAAGCCAAAGGAAAAACGATTGACCACAAAGCCGGAACAAACTAGATAAACA
>DSDS01000024.1 GCA_011048585.1 Desulfurivibrio alkaliphilus
CGCTGCCAGTGGCGAATGGGAACCAACCGGGGAGCCACGGTGGATGAACTGGCCGCCCGGCTGCACGTACTGTTCGCCATGGAAAACGCCACCCTGGGCCAAGTCAGCGGGGTGATCATCGCCAGTGTAGTGCCCCCCATGGCCACCACCTGGAGCTCCTTCACCGACAAGTATCTGGGGCTGGAGGTGGGGATCAAGCCCCTGGTGGTCGACAACCAGCTGGAGAGCGGCATCCGGGTGGCCACCGATCATCCGGCCGAAATGGGCGCCGACCGGCTGGTCAACGCGGCCGCGGCCTACCATCTTTACCACTGCCCCCTAATTATCGTTGATTTCGGCACCGCCATCACCCTGGATTGCGTTTCCGCGGCCGGGGAATACCTGGGCGGCACCATCACCCCCGGCGTGGCCATCGCGCTGGACGCCTTAAACCAGCGAACCGCCAAGCTGCCCCGGGTGGAGATCGCCACCCCGCCCCGGCACCCCATCGGCCGCAATACCGTGGAGGCGATCCGTGCCGGCATCCTCTACGGTTACGCCGGGATGATCGAGGGCCTGGTGCGGCGGATCCAGGCCCAGATGGCCCCGGAAAAACCCAAAGTGATCGCCACCGGCGGCATGGCCGAACTGATCGCCCCCCACGCCCCGGTGATCGAAGAGGTCGATCCCCTGCTCACCCTCAACGGTCTGCGGCTGATTTATGAACGTAACCATTGAGCGGCGCGTTCTCCCACCCCCCCTCAAGCGGGGGGACACCATCGGAATTTTCGCACCGGCCGGTCCGGTAAATGACGGCGGCCAAAACGCCGCAGCGGGCCTTGGCCTGCTGCGCGAGGCGGGATTTAAACTCCGCCTGCAAACCGGCCTGATCGACCGCCGCCGGGGCTACCTGGCCGGAGATGACCAAGAGAGGGTCGCCGAGCTGCATGACCTCTGGCGCGACCCCGAGGTCAAGGCCCTGCTGGCCCTGCGGGGCGGCTACGGCTGCCTGCGCCTGCTCAACCTGCTGGACTGGGAACTGCTGGGCGGCCAGCGCAAGCTGCTGATTGGTTTTTCCGATCTTACCATATTCCACACCGCCTTCCAACGCCGCACCGATCTCATCACCCTGCATGGTCCCATGCTCAACACCCTGGTGACCAGCGACCGGGAGACGATGCGCAACTTCTTCCAGACCCTGAGCGGTAACTGGTCGCCAATCACCCGACCTGCCGGCCTGGAGATTTTACGTTTTGGCCAGGCCCGGGGCCCGTTGATCGGCGGCAATCTCACCTGCCTGAGTCATCTGCCGGGCAGCGGTTGGGAGCCATTGCTGGACGGAGCGATCCTGCTGCTGGAAGATGTGGGGGAGGCCCCTTACCGCCTGGATCGGGCCCTGACCCATCTGGCTCTGGCCGGCTGGCTGGAGCGGGTGGCGGCCATTATCCTGGGGGAATTCGCGGATTGCGGCGCCGTTGAAGAGGTCTGGCAACGCACCCTTGAGCTTACCGCCGGGTCCAACATTCCCATCTGGGCCAATTTTCCCGCCGGGCACGGTCGGCGGAACCTGCCCCTGCCCCTGGGGGCCATGGCCACTCTGGACAGTAGGGGGCGCACCCTCTCATGGGACCGCTAACAACTCCCGCACCCGGCTCTCCAGCAGTTCGGCCAGGTCCTGCTTCTGCTTCAGGTTATAGGCGCTTATGTCGATGGGCTCCCCCAGCCGGATGGTCACCAGGCCGGGCCGGGCCAGCAAGCGGCCCTTGGGCATAATTTCATGGGTGCCGGAGATCGCCATGGGCACCACCGCCACTCCGGCCTTGATGGCCAGGACCATGGCCCCGGCCTTGAAGGATTGCAACCTGCCATCGGGACTGCGGGTTCCCTCGGGAAAGATGATCACCGAAGTCCCGGCGGCGATCCGCTCGGCCGCCTCGTTGAGGCTGGCCAGGGCCCGGCGGCCATGACTGCGATCAACCGGAATATAGCCCGCCCGCCGCATTGCCGCCCCAAACACCGGAATCGCGAAGAGCTCCTTCTTGGCCAGCCAACGAAAATCAAAACCGAGGTGGCCTTGAACCACAAAGATATCAAACTGGCTCTGGTGATTGGCCGCGAAAATATAGGGCCGATTCCGATCCAGCCGCGCCAGGCCGTCGATCTCCACCCTGACCCCGACCAGTCGGCAGATCAGCCGGCCCCACCAGCGGGGCAGAAACTGCAGGCGTTCCCCGGACCATCCGGCCAGGAAGACCAGCAGCAGGGCGATCAGGCTGATCAGGCCGGTGAGCAGAGGGATCAGCACCAGGGCCAGCAGACCCCGGAAAAATATTTCCAACTCCCGCAAATAGCGCATAAATTATCTCCGGTTTTTCCCCTGTTGCCAGCAGCCGTCAAGCTGGGTAAGATGCTAGGCTCGGCCGGCCGCGCTCTCCCCCTTACCATTTTTCATCGCAGCTGCGGCTGCGCACTATAGCACGCGAGCCTGTTCGGCGCTTCTCTCTTCCCAGGATTATGAACGATAAAACCACTGATTCCACCCAGCCCCGCTCCCCGCTAGATATAGGGGCTATCCCCATTGCCGGAGGGAGTTCCCCCCCCCCGCCGTTGGAACCCGAGGCCCCGAAAGAGCAAGCCGCCACCCAAGCCTCTCCGAGAGGTTCCAGCCCGGATGGGCGGAGGAATACGCCTAATCTGAAGTCCGGCGGGCCCAAGCGCCGCGCCAAGTATGCCCTCCCCCTGCGACCCTGGCCGACCGTTCTGACCGTAATCGCCCTGGCGGTTGGTTACCTGTTGTTGTCCCAGTTTTTCGTCTCTCTTTTTCTGCCCCGCTTTCTGACCGATTATTGGAGCAAAAGTTCGGGCCGACCGGTGACCATCGCCCGAGCGGAGTGGCGGCCGTTGACCATGGTTCTGATCCTGCACAACGGCATTGTCGGCCCCCGGCTCTCCGATCCCCATGACCGGGTGGACCCCCTGCTCTCCTTTCGTGCCCTGCGGGCCGCTCTCCGCCCCACCGCCCTGCTCACCTCCGGCCAGCTTTTGAAGGAGATGCACCTGGAGCAACCTTTTCTCCATCTGCGGCGCGATGAAGAGGGCGCCTACAATCTACCCTGGCCTGCCGCCATAGTCAGCGCCCACCGCTGGCTGCCCCGGGAACTAACCATCGGCAACGGTCGCTTGACCTACACCGACCAGGGTTTCTCTCTCCCCGCTCAACCAGGGGAAAGGGGCCAAATTTTTCAGGATGAACTGCGGGAGATCAGCGGCGACTGGCAGCTTAGCCCGGAAAAGGGTCGGCCGACCGCCCTGGAGCTCTCCCTCCGGGCGACCGGGCCAGGAGGGGCCGCCGTCGGGCTGCAAGGTCAGCTGGCCCTGGACCCGGAAGACCAGGTTTCCGCCACTGATCTGCAACTCTCCCTCCAGGGGTTGCCGCTGAGCGCTTTAGCCGCCTACCTGCACCCCCTGCTGACCCAGGAGATCGACAGCGGCGTCCTGACCATGCGGGCCCACTTCCAGCGGGACCCGAGTTCTGAGCTGGAGATCGACCAATGGCTGGAGATCCGGGGGCTGCGCCTGGGGCAACAGCCGGCAAGCCGTCGCGCAAAGGGGAGCTGGCCGTTGCTGCAAGCCCTGCTCACCGATCAGAACGGCAACCTCAAACTCCGCCTGCCCCTAAAATTTGAGAACCGACACCAAAACTCCCCCTACCTGCGCGAACTGGCCGCCGCTCTCGAGCAAATGCGGGAACAGGCAGCCACCAACCCCCAGTCATTGCTGGCCGCCAACCATCCCCACCTGGTGGAACGGATCGATTTTGCGCCCGGTAGCGCCGAGTTGAGCCGGGAAGCCGGGCGCGACCTGGATCTGCTGGCGGCCGCCCTGGGCGATTACCCTCTGCTCAGGGTAGAAATAGCGGGCTGGGCCGGTTTTGCCTGCGACCAGGAGGCCTTGCGGCTCAGAGAGCAAAAACTGGTCACCGAGCAGCGACGCCAGGCGGTGACCACTCTGGCCCGGGAGATGGCGGCTGGCAGCGAGATAACCGTCACCGCCCAACAGCTCGCCGGCTTGCGGCCGGAAAACGTTATGATCGATGAAAGAGTGTTGCTCGAACTGGCCGCCGCCCGCCAGCAAGTGGTGCGCCGCCGGCTGGCCGTGGCCCTGGGCGTGGAAAATGGCAGCGCGTCCTCACCGCCAGACCCCGCCGCCAACCGCCTGCTTATCCCTCCTCCCTCCCTCCGGCAGGACCCGGTCGTGGACGCTCCCCCCTGCGCCACGGTAAAACTCCAACTCCAACCCTGAGGAGTAAAATGCTGCAACCGCCTTACACCGCCTACGAGAGGCTTTACACCTATCATCTCGACCTGCCCGAACTGCCGGAAATTGAGGACCCCGACCTGATCGGGGTTTGGCTGGAGGATGAGAGCGCGATCCTCTTTTTCCATCGCCCCAAGGAGCGGCTGATCGCGGAACTCTGCCGCCGGACCGGAGCCGGCCTGATCTACCAGGCCGACCTGGCTTACGACGAATGGGAGGCGGGCCGGGAGATCGCGCCCTTCACGGTGGCCGGTTTGAGCGTGGCCCCCGTATGGGCGGCGCAAGAAGCGGAGATCAAACTAGATCCCAGCGTGATCTTCGGCAGTGGTTTTCACCCCAGCACTCGGCTCTGCCTGGAGATGCTGCTTAAATATCTGGCTGCCCCGGAGAGTAAAATCACTTCGGCCCTTGATTTGGGCTGCGGCACCGGTTTGCTGGGGATCGCCGCGGCCCGGCGCGGAGTGGCGCAGGTGGTGGGGATCGATCACAACCCCCTGGCCTGCAAGGTGGCCCAAGCCAACTGCCGGCGTAACGGGGTGGCAAAGCGGGTTACAATCAGGCAGGGAGACCTGCGGCAGGGGTGTCCGGATACCGGTGGTTTCGACCTGGTGATCGCCAATCTCTACCAGGGCCTGATGGCCGAGCTATTTGCCCGGGAGGCCTTTTGGCAGGCCCGCTTTCACATTCTGGCCGGCTTTATCACTCCCATGGAAGAGAAGTTGCTGGCGGCCGTGCCCGGCAGCCGGGTCCGTTTTCTCGAGCGCAACTCCCGCGACCGCTGGTGCGTCTGGGTACTCGCTAACCGTGTTCGCGGGTTTTGAGGAAGGTGATCCCGGGATAGAGCTCCATGGTCCGGGAGAGCATCCAGGGGCTTTCGCTGAGAAAGGCCAGGTGCTCTTCGGCGTCCAGGGCCAGGTTGGCCTGGTTTTTGGCCTTAAAATCCTCCAGCCGGCGCCGGTCGTCGCAGATGATCCAGCGCGCGGCCCCAAAGGGTACCGGTTCATAGATGGCATCCACCCCGTACTCCGCCTGCAGCCGTGCCACCGTAACCTCGAACTGCAACACCCCCACCGCCCCCAGAATAAAATCGGGACCCTGCAAGGGGCGAAACACCTGAATCGCCCCCTCCTCCGCCAACTGGATCAACCCCTTGCTCAACTGCTTGCCCTTGAGGGGGGTTTTGAGAATCACCCGCCGGAAATGCTCGGGGGCGAAATTGGGCACCCCGCTGAACCGGACCCCCTCCTTGGCGGTGGTGAAGGTATCACCGATCTTGATGGTGCCGTGGTTGTGAATGCCGATGATGTCGCCGGGCCAGGCCTCCTCGACATTGGTTCGGTCCTGGGCCATGAAGATGGTGGCGTTGCTCAAGACCACCTCCTTGCCCAGCCGCATATGGCGCGCCTTCATCCCCCGGGTGAAGCGCCCCGAACAGACCCGGAAAAAGGCGATCCGGTCCCGGTGGGCCGGGTTCATGTTGGCCTGAATCTTAAAGGTGAAACCGGAAAAATCATCATCTTCCGGGCAGACGGGACGCGGAGAGGCCGTCCGACAGCCGGGGGCGGGGGCCAGCTCGACAAAGGCGTCCAGCAGTTCCTGAACCCCGAAATTATTGATGGCGCTGCCGAAGAAAACCGGAGTTTGACTGGCTTTGAGAAATTCCTGTTGGTCGTAGGGGTTGGCCGCGCCGGCCAGCAGTTCCAGATCCAGTCTTAACTTGTCGGCCGCCGACCCCAGCAGCTCATCCAGCCGGGGATCGGCCAAATCCTTGATCGTCACCCCTCCCTGATCCGGCTGGCTATCACGCCCCGGACTGAAAAGGTGGAGAGTGCCCCGGTAGATGTTGTAAACGCCCTTAAACTGCTTGCCCATTCCGATGGGCCAGGATAAAGGTACGCACTCAATCTGCAGCTTATCCTCGATCTGGGCCAGAATCTCCAAAGGATCCATCCCCTCCCGATCCAGCTTGTTGATAAAAGTGATCACCGGCGTATTACGCATCCGGCAGACCTCCATCAGCTTCTCGGTTTGGGGCTCAACGCCCTTGGCGTGATCGATCACCATCAAGGCGCTGTCCACCGCGGTCAGCACGCGATAGGTATCCTCGGAAAAATCCTGATGGCCGGGGGTATCCAGTAGATTGACGGTGTAGCCCCGGTAGTCAAACTGCATCACCGAGGAGGTCACCGAAATGCCCCGCTCCTTTTCAATGGCCATCCAATCACTCAGGGCGTGGCTGGAAGCCTTGCGGGCCTTGACGGAACCTGCCAACTGAATTGCTCCGCCGAAAAGCAGCAACTTTTCAGTCAGGGTGGTTTTGCCGGCGTCGGGATGGCTGATAATGCCAAAAGTCCGCCGCCTGGCAATCTCTTTTAACAACTGGCTGGACAATTTAATTCCCCTTGGTTCATTGTTCTACTGTTCAAGGTATAACAAAAAAACCGGGCCAGCAATTGCTGACCCGGTTTACAGATAAAGCTGGCGACGACTTCTTACTTATCGCCTTCCTTGGCCCGCTCTTTATGCGCGTACATGGTGGTGCTGCCAGAAGACCAGAAAACCATCTTGCCTTCCTTCACCAGCTCGTTGGCGGCGTTCTTAACCGCCCGAGGCTTGGCCTCGGGGTCACAGGCGTAAAAATCCTTAACATACAGCTGACCCTTGGGACTCTTCAGCGACTTTTCCAGAATTTTTTCTTTCAGTTCTTCGTTACTCAAAGCCATGATAGTTCCTCCTTGATCGGATTATTTAATGTGGCTGGTGAACTTGAACTGAGTGGTGGTTCGCCAGGTGTTATAAGCCAACCGGTAATCGTCGATGGACTTTTCGGTGAAGGGGATGTCGCACTTTTCAAAGAACTTCTCCCAACCAATCCGCTCGGCCCATTCTCCCAAACGCTCGTACTTGCGAGCATTGGCAGCCCAGGTCTCGAGGATATTCTTCACTGCCGCAACGGCCTCCGGCCAGCGGGGCGGGGTGTTGGGCAAGAAGGGGATAACCATCTTGGAGAAGGCGGGCCCGGAACGGGTGTTGGAAACCTTACCGCCCACCAGGATGGCGATACCGGAGCCTTCGGGATCGGCCAGCGGCATGGCCGGGCACATGGTGTAGCAGTTACCGCAGAACATGCAGCGATCGGCGTTAACCTTGACCGACTTGATCTCCTTACCGTCGTCCAGGGTCACGGTAGCCGGCTTGATGGCGCCCAGGGGGCAGGCGGCAACGGCCAGGGGGAGCTCGCAGAGGCCGGTGATCGCGTCATGATCGACCATCGGCGGTTTGCGGTGCACGCCCAGGATAGCGATGTCGGAACAATGAACAGCGCCGCACATATTAAGGCAGCAGGCCAGGGCCAGTTTGCACTTGGCCGGCAGGTCCATGTTAGTGAAGTGATCGAAGATCTCGTCCATCACCGCCTTAACCACGCCGGAGGCGTCGGTGGCCGGGGTGTGGCAGTGGATCCAGCCCTGGGTATGAACCACGTTGGAGACGCAGGCGCCGGTGCCGCCCACCGGGAACTTGTTGCCCCGGCTGGCCAGGTCGTCGAGCAAGGGCTGAACCTTGGCTTCGGAATCGACCATGAACTCGATGTTGTTCCGGGTGGTCCAGCGCACAACCCCATCGCAATGGGCATCGGCGATGTCACACACCTCGCGGACAAACTCGATGGAGAGCAGGCGAGCACTGCCCACCCGAACGGTGTAGCACTCGCCCCCAGTCTCGCTGACGTGCTTGAGCACACCGGGGCGGACGATCTCATGGTACAACCACTTGCCGTAGTTGTCCTTGATCACCTGGGGGAACATCTTTTCATAGTGTGGCGGACCGATATCCGTGATCCTGTCTTTCATCGGATTTTGCGGATCGTAACCCATATCTGATACCTCCTTAAAGATTCTAAAAATTTATAGTAATATTTCGCTCGTTATCTCGATGCCAATCAGGATCATTGGGCGTGCTTCTTGCGGAACTCCTTGATGTCACGCTGCCAGCCACCCTCAACCTCCTCCTCACGCCAGAAGACGTAGGGATTGGAACGGGGCTCCCTGACATGCTGGGGAATGGGCTCGATCTCCATAACCCGCAGGAAGGTGGGCAGACCGACCCGCTGAATGGTCTCGCCCAGACGCTCGCGGTTCTTGCCATTCTCCATCCAGTAATCCCAGCACTTCTCGATCACGTCCACCAGCTCTTCGAACTCGTTCTCCGGGTCCATCTTGATGAAAGGGACAATCAGAGTGCCAAGCTGGGCACCGTCGAGGATCGGGGCCTTGGCGCCCATCAAGAGGGAAGCGCCCTGATCCAGGCCGGGCCGCAGTGCCTTGGGCATAACGTTGAGGCAGTGCATGCAGCGGGTGCACTCGGCGTCGTCGATCTTCAGGGTGTCGCCTTCCATCCACATGCAGCCGGTGGGGCAGAGGTCGATCACTTCCTTCTGGATGTCGAACTTGTCGCCTTTGGCGGGGGTCCCACCGCCGTTGGCCTTGTTGGCGCCGCTGAGGTAGTTCTTAACCTCGGCCTGATCGATCCGGATGTTGTCACGCCAGGTACCGATGGCGGAAAGGTCGGAACGGGCCAGGGCCGCCACGCAGTCGTTGGCGCAGCCGGAGAATTTGAACTTGAACTTGTAGGGGAAGGCGGGACGATGAATTTCGTCCTGGTACTTCATGGTCATGGCGTAGCAGGCAGCCTGGGTGTCATAGCAAGCCCACTCGCAACGGGCCTTGCCGATGCAGCAGGCCGGGGTACGCAGGTTGGAACCGGAACCGCCCAGGTCCCACTCGAGGTCATGGGTCAACTCGTAAAAGAGGGGCTCCAGCTCCTCGGTCTTGGTGCCGAGCAGAATCAGGTCGCCGGTGGAACCGTGGAGGTTGGTCATCCCCGAACCGCGCTTTTCCCACAGATCGCAAAGCTTGCGCAGCAGGTCGGTGCGATAGAACTTACTGGAGGGCTGATTGAGGCGCACGGTGTGAAAATGGGCCACGCCGGGGAACTTGTCCGGCACGTCCGAGTAGCGGCCGACGATACCACCGCCGTAACCGAAAACACCCACGATACCGCCATGTTTCCAGTGGGTCATTCTGTCCTTGTAGGACAACTCCATCTGACCGACGATATCCCAGCACTGGGGACTCTTCTCGGCCTGGCGCTTCAGGTCGCTGACAAAGCTTGGCCATGGACCCTTCTCAAGCTCGTCCATCAACGGCGTATCATGCTTCGGCATTTCTTCTCCTCCTTGGTTGAATATGGATTGAACGGAAACAAAACCCCATACCCTCCGGACCTAAAGCGCGTGGATTGCGTCAGGAATCCTTTAACGAGCCAGCGAAAATCACGAAGGGTGGTAAAACGACACTAAACCTGAATGATTATTCAGATTTTGAGGACAATATCCAGCCGACCGGGCTTTGTCAATAAAAAATAAGCCCGTTTGCCCTCACCTTTTCACACTCTTTGACAGACCGTTCTTTCCACGATATGTTGTAGCTTTCCATCAATATCCAGAAGGAGCCGAAATGAAGAAAAAAATCGTGATTATCGGCGGGGTTGCCGCCGGTCCCAAAACCGCCTGCCGGGTCAAGCGCCTGCTGCCCGCCGCCGAGGTAACCATAATCGACCAGGACAGCCTGATCTCCTACGGAGGCTGCGGCATACCCTACTACGTTTCCGGAGATGTTTCCGATGAAGAGGAGTTGCGCAGCACCTCTTTTCACCTGACCCGGGATGAGAATTTTTTTCTTCGGGCCAAAGGGGTGACGGTACGTACCCGAACCAGGGCCCTGGCCATCAAACGCCGGGAGAAGGTGGTTGAGGTGGAGCGCCTGGACGATGGCAGCCGGGAGGAGCTTTCCTATGACCAACTGGTGATCGCCACCGGCAGCAAGCCCAACCTCCTGCCGATTCCCGGCGCCGACCTGGAGGGAGTATTCACCATCAGCGATCTTCACCAGGCGATCAAAATCAAAGAGCGGATCGCCAAAGGCCAGGTGAGCCGGGCGGTGATCATCGGCGGCGGCGCCATCGGGATCGAAATGGCCGAGGCCTTCGTCGATCTCTGGGGGCTTGAGGCCGATATCCTTGAATTCATGCCCCAACTGCTGCCCCGGCTGGTAGATTGGGAGTTTTCCCGAATGCTGGAGAACCACCTCCGGGCGAAGGGAGTCAAAATTTATACCGGCGAGGCGGCCACCGCCATCGAAGGTGAGGAGGGCAAGGTCAAGCGGGTGGTCACCCCCCAGCGGGTTCTGGAAGCCGACCTGGTGGTGATGGCGGTCGGGGTACGGGCCCGCAGCGAACTGGCGGTGGCGGCCGGACTCGCCGTCTCTCCCCAGGGCAATATCGTGGTCAACCAGCGGCTGCAGACCTCCGATCCCGATATCTACGCCGCCGGTGACTGCATCGCGGTGACACATCGCCTGACCGGCAAGAGCGGGATCGCCCCCATGGGCTCCCTGGCCAATAAGGAGGGCCGGATCGTGGCCAACAACCTGGCCGGAATCCCCACCTGCTACAAGGGCTGGGTCGGCAGTTTCACCCTCAAGGCCTTCGAGCGCTGCATCGGAGCCACCGGGCTCTCCCTGGAAGCCGCCAAGGCCGAGGGCTTCGACGCCGCCGCCGTCACCACCGCCCAGTACGACCGGGCCCACTTCTTCCCTGGTCGGGCGGTGATTCCCCTGCGACTGGTCTTCGACCGCCCCAGCCGCCGGCTGCTGGGGGTTCAGGGCTTTGGCCCCATGGGGGACGCGGTGCTGGCCCGAATCGACGCCGCCGCCGCTCTGTTGCTGCAGGGCGCCACCATCGACGATGTCAGCCAGGTGGAGCTGGCCTACGCCCCACCGTTCTCCACCGCCTTGGATGCCTTGAACGCCGCCGGCAACGTGGCCGACAACTTGGCGGCCGGCCGGCTGCGTTGCGTGGAAATCCGCGATTTCCTTAACTGGATGAATGATTTTGCCACCCAGCCGCAGTGGGTGGCCCTGGATATCCGCCACCCCAACGAAGCATCGCCAATGGCGGAAAAGTTCGGCCATGACAGGTGGCTGACGATCCCTTATATCGAGATTCGGGAGCGCTACCGGGAGCTGCCCGCCGACCGCACCCTGCTGATTATCTGCGACGCCGGCACCCGCTCCTCCGATATCCAGATCTTCCTGGAGAGCGTCGGCCTGCCGAACACCCTGGTGCTGGGCGGCGGTATCAACGTTATCCGCCGCATCGGGGTTGACTGGCTGTAATCTTATTTGCAGCGGATAACCCGTACCAGTTTGCGCTTGGCGCCCCCTGGCCGGCACCCTTGACCCGGCGGACCAGAATTTTCTTGCGCGATGGCGCCGCGGCCTCAAGCTCGACTGCCGGCTCGGGCTCAGGCTCAGGCTCAGGTCCCGGTTCGGGTTCGGGCTCCCAAGGGGTTTGGAGTGGCGCGAGAAGCGGGGCAACTTCGAATCATCCTGCCTGGGCGACACCGCGCCGACGGTTGAGCGATCAAGCCAAAACCCGGTCGATCAGGGCGTCTTCCACCTGGTCGGTGATCGTCACCTGGCCGATGGCGGTGGGCAGCACAAAGAAGGGACGACCGGCCACCGTTTTCTTGTCGGTTTTGAGGTAGTTTTTAATTGCCTGGCGATCAAACCCGGCGGGGACACGCACCGGTAAGCCATAGGCTTGAATCAATTCCCGCAGGGCATCGGCATCATCTCTGCTCCACAACCCCTGCTCCACGGCGATCTCGCCCACCATGGCCATGCCGATGGCCACGGCCAGACCGTGAGCCAGGGTATAGCCGGAAGCGGCTTCAACCGCGTGCCCCAGGGTGTGACCGAAATTAAGAATGCGGCGCAGATCGGCTTCCCGTTCGTCGGCCGCCACCACCGCCGCCTTGATCTGGCAGCAA
>DSDS01000175.1 GCA_011048585.1 Desulfurivibrio alkaliphilus
GAAAATCCATCTTCATGCCGCCATGGGCCACCACGGCGACACCCTCACCGCCTGTGTCCGTAAGGGCACCACCACCTACCTGGTGCTGGAGGTGTGCATCATGGAGATCACCGGCATCGCAGCGACCCGGCCCTGGTATCCGGAGGGCGGTTTCAACCGGCTGACTTTCAGCTAGAATAATCGCAACCGGAATACTTTTTTTATTGACAGGGACAAACAGTTTTCCCCAGGATGGTTAGAGAGCAGCCGAGCATATCGATCCCCGGGTGACGATTTTTTATAAATGTGAATTGGAGGAGAAGAGATGGCAGGAAAAGTCTGCAAAAGCAAGAGCGGTGGTTGCGCCCAAAAAGCGGCTCCGGCCCCCTCTCGGGCCCATGAGTTTTCCCTGAATGCCCCGGATGCCGACGAGGTTTATCTGGTGGGGGATTTCAATAACTGGGAGAACGGCAAGGGCAAGATGCGCAAGCTGAAAAGCGGACTGCATAAAAAAAGCCTCAAGCTCAAGCCGGGCCGCTACGAGTATCGCTTCGTGGTGGATGGCCAGTGGTGGACCGACCCAAACAACAGCCTGCGCTGCCCCAACGCCTTCGGAGAGGAGAACTCGGTGATCGAGATCAGCTGAAGGCCCGGCCCCTTCGCTGGTCGGCAGGCAGCCAACAAAAAAGCCCGGAAGCAATTCCGGGCTTTTTTGTTGGCTGCTGAATTGATTCAGGCTCAGCCTAAGCGGATCAGCTCCTCGCCGGGCTTCACCGCGTCCCCCACCTTGACCGCGATGTTTTCCACTTTGCCGGCCACCGAGCTGTTGACCGGGGTCTGCATCTTCATCGCTTCCAAAATCAGCAGGCGGTCACCAACCTTGACCTCATCACCGACCTTGACGCTGACCTCGCAGACATTGGCCCCAAAGGGCGCCCGGTAATCACCGGCCTTGGCCAACTCTTCGATCTCCCTTTTCGAGAGCTTAACCGCCTTGGCCTCGCCACCGCCCTGCTCCACCTCCGGTTCAAACTCGTAGCGCCGCTCGTGGTGATCGACATTGAGATAGACGTGGGCCTTGCCGGTCTCATCGTTCTGCATGGGGCCGACCTCGATCACATGCTCCTTGCCTTCATGGTCGCAGAACTTGACGATCTCGCCCAGCTTGAAGCCGCCCCGGCGAAAGAGCACCGCCGGCGGCAACACGTAAACCTTGCCGAATTTCTCTTCAAACTTGAAGAAAGCCACCGCGTCGTTGGGATGTTGGAGGTAGGAGACCAGTTGCTGCTCGGTGGGTTCATAACCCAGCTTTTCCGCCAGATTGCGGCGCTCCTGCTCTATATCCATATCCTCGATGGCGTCCATCCCCCCCTCCTGCTCCAGAATCTCCCGCCATTGGGGGCCGAAGATTTTTTCATAGATCCAATCGGCCGGCTGGTAGAAGGGGAAGGGGCCGTACTTGCCCAGCAGCAGGTTCTTCAGATCGCCGGAGGGGTTGCCGTAGCGCTCCCCGCCCTGGACATTGGCCACCGCCGTGGTCCAGAGGATCTGGGAACCTGGGGTCACGCTCCAGAAGTTGCCCAGCTCCTTCTGAACCTTGGGCAGCTCCTGGTGGAGAATGTCGGGCATCTTAGAGAGAAAACCGCCCTTGGTGGCCTGCTCGAAGCTGCTGCCGGCGGCCCCGCCGGGCAGCTTGTGGATCTGGACGGTGGGATCAAACCCCTTGAACTGGGATTCAAAGTAGTCGTAATACTGGCGCTCGCCCCGCAGCACCTCCGAGGTCTCCACCACCGCCTCCTCATTAAGGCCGATGGCCTTGTAACCGTACTCGCTCAAGGTGTTGACCGCGGTCAGGATCGAAGGGGGACCGTAGAAGCCGGAGAAAGCGTGATCGGAGGCATCGACGATCCTGGCCCCGGCCTGGACGGCGGCGGTGATCCGGCCGACATCGTTGCCGTCGGTGTTGTGGCCGTGGTAATGGACCACCATATCGGGATATTTCTGCATGATCGCGTCCACCAGATCGCCGATCCGCTTGGGAGTGCCCAGACCGCCGTGGTTCTTGATGCAAAGCACGATCTCCTTGCCGGTGACCGCCAGGATCTCGCCCACCTTTTTGACATAAAACTCGTTGGTATGTTCAGGCCCGGTGGAGAAGCAGACCGCCGGCTCGAGAATCTTGCCCGCCTTCTGCACCTCCTCGAACACCGCGACCATATTGGGCACATGGTTCAAAAAGTCGAACACCCGCCAAACATCCACATACTTGGCGAACTCGCTGACCACCAGCCGGATCACGTTCTGGGGATAGGGGCGGTAACCGAAGAGGTTGATCCCCCGGCACAATGTCTGGAACATGGTCTTGGGCATCTTCTCCCGCAACAGCTCCAGCTTGAGGAAGGGATCGACCTGCTTACGGAGGATATCCACGTGGATCGAGGCCCCGCCGGTGATCTCCAGGGAGAAGTAGCCCGCCTTCTCCCGGGGCTTGGCGGCCAGCAGATCGGTATGGAGCAGGATCCGGTTCTTGTAGTCGGATTGAGACAGGTCGCGGGCGGTATTGGTCACATAATAGCCGTCGGCCTCGCGCAGATTCTGCAGCGCCTCGCTGGGGCTCATGCCGTGGACGATTCGTTCCATAGCTGTATCTCCTTATATCGCGTAGGGGTTTTGCTTGCGGTAATGGATCTCGGCGATCAGATGGGCCAGCTTGTTGCCCTCGGACTCCACCTCATCGTAATCCAGTAGGTAGGAGTGGGTGTCCAGGAAAGAGGTGTCGAAATCCCCCTTCTTGAAATCGGGGTCCTCGATCACCCGCAGGTAGAAGGGGATCGTGGTCTTGGGGCCGATGATCACAAAGTTGTTGAGGCAGCGGCGCAAACGGTCCACCGTTTCGTTCCAGGAAAAACCGTGGACGGTGAGCTTGACCAGCAGGGAGTCGTACACCTCGGGGATGGTGTAACCCTGGTAGGCAAAACCATCCAGGCGCACCCCGTAGCCGCCCGGCGAACGGTAGACATCGACGCTCTTGCCCCCCTCGGGCATAAAGTTGTTCTGGGGGTCTTCGGCATTGATCCGCACCTCGATGGCATAACCCCGGATCTGGACATCCTGCTGGCTGAAAGAGAGCTTTTTGCCCAGGGCCAGCTTGATCTGGGTGCGGACAATGTCGATCCCGGTGACCATCTCGGTGACCGTGTGCTCCACCTGGACCCGGGTATTGATCTCCATGAAATAGTAGTTGTACTCCTGGTCCACCAGGAACTCGACGGTGCCGGCGTTGAAATAGTTGGCGGCCTTGGCGGCGGTAACCGCGGTGGCGCAGATTTTGTCCACCAGCTGCTTGTCGGGGATCAGGGAGGGGGCGATCTCGATCAGCTTCTGGTTACGGCGCTGAATCGAGCAGTCCCGGGAGCCCAGGTGGATGGTGGTGCCCTCCTGGTCGGCGATCACCTGCACTTCGATATGTTTGGGGTTGATGACCAGTTTTTCCAGAAAGACCGCGTCGTTGTTGAAGGCGGCCTTGGCCTCGGCCCGGGCCACCGGAATTTCGGCCCGCAGCTGCTGCTCGTCGTCGATCCGGCGAATGCCGCGGCCGCCGCCCCCGGCGGTGGCCTTGAGCATCACCGGATAACCGTGGGTCTGGCAGAATTCTACCGCTTCCTCGACCCCGGCCTCACCGAGGGCCAGGCTGGAGGTGCCGGGCACCAGGGGGATTCCCGCCTCCTGCATGATCCGGCGGGCAGTGACCTTATCGCCCAGGGCCTGAATCACTCCGGAAGGGGGACCGATAAAGATGATCCCGTTATCCTCGCAGGCCTTGGCGAACTCGGGGTTCTCGGCCAGAAAGCCGTAACCGGGATGGATCGCCACCGACCCGGTTTTCTTGGCGGCGGCGATCACCTTGGCGATATCCAAGTAGTCGCAGCGGGGCCCGTCCCCCAGCCAGACCGCCTCATCAGCGGTGCGGATATGCAGGGCTTCATTGTCCGGGGTCTCGTACACCGCCACCGCGGTGTGGCCAAGCTCCTGGATGGCGCGGATAATCCGCAGGGCGATCTCTCCACGGTTGGCGACAAGGATCTTCTTTTTCAAGGCACACCTCTCTTAGACAGAAGGTTTCTGACCACAGCTTACAAACGCGGCAAATTATTGTTTATGAATACGAAGCACGGGAAGGGTCGGAAATCCGATTGCGAATCCACGAATTTTTCGCAAAAAAAAGGTCCACCTTCGGCTGGTGGACCCCCGCGAGGACCCTGTAGCGATCACGCTCAACCGTGTAAGTTAACATAGAAGATCTCCCCGGGCAAGAACTGAGCCATCTTTTTTCTCCAGGCCGGCCAGGGCCTGGACGGCGGCCCGGCGCTCCGCCTCCTTCTTGCGGCCGGCAACCCCCCGGCCCAGGACTTGTCCCCGGAAAATGACCGCCACCGTAAAACGGCGCTCATGGGCCGGCCCCTCTTCACCCTCCAGGCGGTACTCCGGCGTTGCCCCGTAACGCTCCTGCAAGATCTCCTGCAGGGCGCTCTTGCTGTCGCTCTGCCCGAGGGGCGGAGGATCGGCGACCCAGGGCGCGAAAAGCCGGCCCAACAGGGCGTGGGCCGCCGGGTAGCCTCCATCCAGATAAACCGCTCCGATCACCGCCTCGAAGGCGGCGGCCAGGATGGAGGGCTTGCCCCGGCCGCCGCCCCGCTCCTCGCCCCGGCCCAGGAGCAACAGGGGAGCCAGGCCGATCTCCCCGGCCAGGAGGGCCAGATGACTCTCGTTGACCAGGGCCGCCCGGCGGCGGGAAAGGTCTCCCTCCCGCATCGCGGGGTAGTACTCATAAAGCAGGGCGGCCACCGCCAGATCCACCACCGCGTCGCCCAAAAACTCCAAACGCTCATTGTTCTCCTCGGGCTCGCCCTGCTCGGCAGCCCAGGAGCTGTGGACCAGGGCCCGCGCCAGCAGCTCCGGCCGGCCAAACCGATAGGCCAAACACCTCTCCAGGGTGGCGACCGCCTCTTGCATGAATTGCTCTCGCTCCATATTTCACTTGTCAAAGCAAGTAATTTTGTTTAGGTTTGCCGTTTGTCGAAAGGCGGCGTAGCCAAGTGGTAAGGCAGTGGTCTGCAAAACCATTATTCACCGGTTCAAATCCGGTCGCCGCCTCCAATCGATAATCCTGGGGGATTCACCGGACCGCGGCGATCCCCCTTTTTTTGCCCTTCCCCCCTGGACAAAGCGGAACAATAAGCGGATAATACCCCATGCCCCAACCCCTGGAAAATAAAATCGAAGCAGCCCTAGCCGCCGGCGAAAGCCGCCGGAGCATTCTGGCGCGCCTGAAGCAAAGTGAAGATCCGCAAAAACTGCTCTTTTATCTCAACAATATCTCCGATCCGCTCCAACGCGGCAAGTATCTCTACCTTAACCTGCTGCTGGCCCTGATCCTGCTCTTCGTCACCAGCAAAAAGCTGCTGGCCATCGTTCTCTTCGGGGCCTTCGACCTGCTGCTCTTTCTCTCCCTGGTGGTACCCGTCATCAACTTCTACCTCCTGCGGGAGATACTCCGATTCCGGCGAATCGGCTACCAGTTTCTGGCGGTGCTGGCCACCCTCTCCCTGCTCCACCCCGAGAACCACTTCTTCCCTGAATTCCCTCTCCATATGGCAATGGCCGGGCTTGCCGGCCTGCTCTATTTCAAACTGTTCCCCAAGGCGGAACTGATCAAAACCCTGGAGAAATAGCGAGGCAGCAGCCATGGCCCCCAAAAACGACGCCCAGAAGATCGCCCCGGAGACCGTGCTGGATTTCCTCCGCGAGACCATGCCCTTCAACGAACTTGAGGACGACGCCCTGCGGGAGCTGGCCCGGCACGCGGTCATCGACTTCATCCCCAAGGGCTCCGTCATCCTCCGCCAGGGAGAGACCGAGGTCGAACACCTCTACCTGATCCAGAAGGGCGGGGTCAAAATCTATCTGACCAACGATGAGGGGGAGGTCAGCCTCAAGGATTTCCGGGGGGAGGGGCAATATTTCGGCGCCCTGCCCATTATCCAGAACGCCAGGGCCAACCTTAACGTGGAGACGGTGGAGGACACCTTCTGCTTCCTCTTCAGCAAGGCCGCCTTCCGCCACCTGCTGGACACCTCGCCCAAGGTCAGTCACTACTTCCTGCGCAGCCTCTCGGAAAAACTGGTCAACACCGCCTACGCCGAACTGCGCCGCCACCGGATCGCCCCCCGCACCGAAAGCACCCTCTTTCTCTTCTCCACCCAGGTGGGAAGCTGCATCAAGGGAAAACCCCAGACCATCGCCGCCGATCAGTCGGTGCGCCGGGCCGCCTCCCGCATGGCCGAGCTGCGCATCGGCTCCCTGCTGGTCACCGACCCCGGCGGCGCAATCATCGGGATTGTCACCGACAAGGATCTCAGAACCAAGGTGGTGGCCGCCGGGCTGGATTACCAGACCCCGGTGACCAAAATCATGGCCTCCCCGGTCCAGACCATCCCCGCCCACGCCGTCTGTTTCGACGCCATGCTGCGGATGATGCGGCGCCGAATCCACCATCTGGCGGTGGAGAAACAGGGGGAGATCATCGGGATGATCACCACCCACGACATCATGCTGCTCCAGGGCACATCCCCCCTCTATCTCTTCCGGGAGATCGTGGCCCAGCGCACCCTGGAAGGACTGCATCCCCTGGCCCGCAAGGTACCGTCGGTGGTCCGCACCCTGATCGAGGAGGGGGCCAAGGCCAACAACATCACCCGGATGATCACGATACTCAACGATCATATCCTGGAGCGGCTGCTGACCCTGCTGATGGAAGACCTGGGGCCGCCCCCCCTTCCCTTCTGCTGGCTGCTGATGGGCAGCGAGGGACGCAGCGAACAGACCTTCAAGACCGATCAGGACAACGCCCTGATCTACGCCTGGCCGGAAAACGAGGAAAAACGGGAAGCGGCGGCCAGGTATTTCAAAATGCTCAGCGAACGGGCCATTGAAAACCTGGTGGCCTGCGGCTATCCCCTCTGCCCCGGCGAGATGATGGCCAGCAACCCCAAGTGGCGGCTGCCGGCTCCGGAATGGAAAAAACAGTTCGATTCCTGGATTCGCACCCCCGAACCCAAGGATGTGATGCACTCCACCATCTTCTTCGATTTCCGGGGCGGCTACGGCGATCTCTCTTTAGCCAACGACCTGCGGGATCATCTGGTCAAAAGCATACCCGGCCAGGAACTCTTTCTTTACCATCTGGCCAGAAACGCCATGGAAGCCCGGCCTCCCCTCTCCTTTTTCCGCAACTTCATCGTGGAAAAAGATGGCCAACATCGCAACGCCCTGGACCTTAAGACCAAGGGCCTGGTGCCTTTTGTCGATTTCGCCCGCATTTTTGCCTTAAAGCACGGAATTCGCGAAAGCAACACCTTGGGCCGGTTGCAGTTGCTGCATGAGGGGGGCCATATCTCCCCGGAGATGTACAACGAAACGGTGAAGGCCTACGAGTTTCTCATGCAGTTGCGCCTGTTCCATCAACTGTTCAAGATGGAGGCCGGCGAGCAGCCGGACAACTATATCAACCCGGCCCAGCTCTCGGAGCTGGAGAAACAGACCCTCAAGGAATCCTTCGAGGTGGTGCGGCGCCTGCAGAACCATATCAAGCAGGAGTTCCGTCTGACCGAACGGTAAGCGGGCCAACCCATGCTGAAAAACCTGCTGGCCCGTTTGGGGCTCACTCCTCCCGAACATCCCCTTTTTGCCGCCAACCACCTATATTTCAGGGGTCTTGACCAAAACCGGCCCCTGGCCGACTACGATTTCGTGGTCTTTGACACCGAGCTCACCGGGCTCAACCGGCGCCGGGACGAGATCGTCTCCATCGGGGCGGTGCGGATCAGCAACCTGCAAATCAGGGTGGGGGATTCCTTCTACGCCCACGTCAAACCGGCCCGCTCCCTGCCCAAGGACAGCACCCTGATCCACCGGATCACCCCCCAGCAGCTCAAGGAGGCCCCGGCCCTGGCTCGAGTGCTGCCCGGCTTTATCAGCTACTGCGGCCACTCTCTGCTGGTGGGGCACTACGTCGGACTGGACACGGCTTTCCTCAACCGGGCCTGCCGCCAATATTACGGCTCACCGCTTTTCAACCCCTGCCTGGACACCATGATCCTGGCCCAGAGCTACACCGAAATGCAGTGGAGCCAGTACCACGACCGCTTCCGTATGGATATCTCCTACAACCTGGCCGCCCTGGGCAAGCAGTACGGCCTGCCGGAGTTCACCCACCACAACGCCTACGAAGACGCCCTGCAAACCGCCTACCTCTTTCTCTACCTGGTCAAAAAGATGCACACCATGGGGATCACCACCCTGAAGGACCTCTACAATGCCGGCCGGGGCTGGCGACGGCTGTTTTAAATATTAATTGCTTTTTTTTATGGGTTTGCGTAAACTGTTTTGCCGTTTAACCATGGGTAATTATGATCCCCGACCAATCCACATCAGGAGGAAAGAGGCAATGACCAAGGATATGTCCTTGTACTGGAAGAAAAATCTGACCTACATGGTGATTCTGCTCGCCATCTGGGCCGCGGTTTCCTACGGCTGCAGCATTCTCTTCGTGGAGCAGCTCAACGCCTTTCAGTTGGGCGGCTTTCCCCTGGGTTTCTGGTTTGCCCAGCAGGGGGCGATATACGTGTTCGTGGTTCTGATCTTCGTCTACTACGTGCTGATGCAGAAACTGGACAAAGAGTTCGACGTCAACGAATAACGACCAACCAGCCCGACGGCTGAACACTTCATAAGGAGAACCAAGAAAATGTCTATTCTGGCCTGGACCTACATCATGGTTGGTCTCACCTTCAGCATCTATCTGGCCATCGCCTGGATATCACGGGTGAAAACCACCAAGGGCTTTTACGTGGCCGGAGGCGGGGTCTCCCCTCTGGCCAACGGGATGGCCACCGCCGCCGACTGGATGAGCGCCGCCTCCTTCATCTCCATGGCGGGGATGGTCTCCTTCATGGGCTATGGGGGTGCCATCTACCTTTTGGGCTGGACCGGCGGCTACGTGCTGCTGGCCCTGCTGCTGGCCCCCTACCTGCGTAAGTTCGGCAAATTCACGGTGCCGGACTTCGTCGGCGACCGCTACTACTCCAACGCCGCCCGCTTCGTGGCCCTGATCTGCGCCATCTTCGTCTCCCTGACCTATGTGGCTGGCCAGATGCGGGGGGTGGGCATCGTCTTCAGCCGCTTCCTCGAGGTTGACGTCAATACCGGGGTTTTGATCGGCATGACCATCGTCTTCTTCTATGCCGCCCTGGGCGGCATGAAGGGGATCACTTACACCCAGGTGGCCCAGTACGTGGTGCTGATCATCGCCTACATGATCCCGGCGGTGGCTATCTCGATGATGATCACCGGGGTACCCCTTCCCCAGATCGGTTTCGGCTCGGAAATCACCAGCGGCCCCAACACCGGCAGATATGTACTGGAAATCATCGACGCCTTGCATCGTGATCTCGGCTTTGCCGAATACACCCAGGCTTTCGGCCCCGGCAGCAAAAGCATGCTCGATGTTTTCTGCATCACCCTGGCCCTGATGGTGGGCACCGCCGGACTGCCCCACGTGATCATCCGCTTCTACACCGTGCCCAGCGTCCGCGGAGCCCGGATCTCGGCCGGTTACGCCCTCTTCTTCATCGCCCTGCTCTACACCACCGCCCCGGCCGTGGCCTCCTTCGCCCGTTACAACATGATCAATACCCTCCACGAAACCCCCTACGCCGAGGCGCCCTCCTGGGTAAAGAACTGGGAGCAGACCGGCCTGATCGCCTGGGTTGACAAGAACGGCGACGGTGTTATCCAGTATGGTCCCGGGGCCCCCTTCAGCGGCCGCCCCAGTTTCACCGGCGAGACCGGCGAGCTGGGGCAGCGCCTGCTGAGCAACACCCCCAGCGACAACGCCAACGAGGTCTTCATCGACCGCGACATCATGGTACTGGCCAACCCGGAGATCGCCAACCTGCCCGCCTGGATCATCGCCCTGGTGGCGGCCGGCGGCCTGGCGTCGGCCCTGAGTACCGCCTCGGGCCTGCTGATCGTGGTCTCGTCATCCATATCCCATGACCTCTATTACCGAATGATCAATCGCCAGGCCAGCGAGGCCCAGCGCCTGCTGGTGGGCCGGGTGATGATCGGGATCGCGGTGCTGATCGCCGGCTACTTCGGCATCAACCCGCCAGGCTTCGTGGCCCAGGTGGTGGCCTTCGCCTTCGGCCTGGCTGCCTCGTCGTTCTTCCCCATCATCGTGCTGGGCATTTTCGACAAACGGACCAACCGGGAAGGCGCCATCGCCGGCATGGTCATCGGCATCAGCTTCACCTTCCTCTATATCATCCAGGTCAACTTCCTGGGCATGGCCCCCTGGTTTATGGGGATCAGCGCCGAGGGGATCGGGGCGGTGGGGATGCTGCTCAACTTTATCATCACCATCGTGGTCTCCCGCCTGACCCCGCCGCCGCCGGCCGAAGTCCAGGCCATGGTGGACAACATCCGCTTCCCGCGGGGAGCCGGCAGCGCTTACGACCACTAAGCCTGCCTAACCCGCGGTTAAGCAGCCTTTCCCGGGCTGCGCCGGATCTTTCCGGCGCGGCCCCTTTTTTTGGGGCCCGGTCGGGATGGGCCATGCCTTCCTGTTTCCTGTTTGCCCCCGGACCACTCTGCGTTATAATGCCCCCATGGCTAAAATCCTGGTGGTGGACGACGAACTGAGCATAAGGGAATTCCTCAAGATCCTGCTGGAGGAAGAGGGCCATGGGGTGGAGTGCGCCGGCGGCGGGGCGGCGGCCCTGAAGCTGCTTCGGGAGCGGGAGTTTGACCTGCTGATCACCGATATCCGCATGCCCCCCCCCGACGGCCTGTCCCTGCTGGCCCAGGCCAAGGAGATTCGGCCGGAGCTGCCGGTGGTGCTGATAACCGCCTTCGCCTCCCCCGACGACGCGGTACTGGCCATGAAAAACGGGGCCTTCGACTACATCACCAAACCCTTCAAGGTGGGGGAGATTAAGGATATTATCCGGGGGGCCTTAAAAAGCCGCCGCAACCTTGACCTGCCCCTTCTTTCCAGCACCGCCCAGCAATCCGTCAGCGAGTTTGAGGGAATCATCGGCGGCAGCGCCGAGATGCTGAAAATCTACGATATCATCCGCCGGGTGGCCCCCACCCAGGCCAATGTCCTGATCCATGGCGAATCGGGGACCGGCAAGGAGCTGGTGGCCCGGGCCATCCACCGCCTGAGCCCCGCCAGCAACCATGAGTTTGTCCCCATCATCTGCAGCGCCATCCCCGAAAGCCTCTTTGAAAGCGAGGTGTTCGGCTATACCAAGGGGGCCTTCACCGGGGCCACCGCCAACCGGGCGGGCCTTTTCGAGCACGCCAACCATGGCACCGCCTTCCTGGACGAGATCGGCGAACTGACCCCCCTGATCCAGACCAAGCTGCTACGGGTCCTGCAGGAGAGGGAGATCAAAAGGGTGGGCGGCACCGAGACCATTCGGATCAATATCCGGGTGATCTCCGCCACCAACCGCAACCTGGAGGAGGAGATCGTCGCCGGCCGCTTCCGGGAGGATCTCTTCTATCGCCTGGCGGTGGTCCCGATCCGGGTGCCCCCACTGCGGGAGCGCAAGAGAGACGTACCACTGCTGGTTGACCATTTCCTGGCCAAGTACTCCCGGCTCTTCAACAAGGATATCCGCAAGATCTCCTCCTATGCCATGGAGGTCCTGATGGATTACGATTTTCCCGGCAACGTCCGCGAGCTCGAAAACATCATCGAGCGGGGCGTGGCCATGGAAAATTCCCAGATCATCCTGCCGGAGAGCCTGACCCTGGCCGGACAACGGCGGGGCCGCCCGGAAGAGGAGGAACCAACGGCACCCGGCCAGCTGATCGACAACCTCACGGAAGCGGCCCTGGAACGCGGCCTGGAGCCGGTGCTGGCCGAACTGGAACGGGAAATGATCATCAAGGCTCTCGAGCGGGCCGAGAACTCCAAAACCAAGGCCGCCGAACTGCTTAAAACCACCTTTCGCTCCCTGCGCTACAAAATCAAAAAATACCAAATCACCCCCCCGACCCCATGAGCAAGCC